>CACOXX010000001.1 GCA_902631265.1 uncultured Pelagibacteraceae bacterium
GGTAAAAAGCCTCCAGACGAAATTAGTGTTAAAGATAGGTTAAAAGAGTCAAATATTCTTATTCCTGAAGTTGATAGTAACAAAAATATAACAAAAGTTAATATAAGGTAAATAAAACTTATCTTGAATGATTGTTTTAATGTTTCACTGCTACTAAACGAAATGAAATTTGTCAGCGATTTTTTTAAATTTGCATCAAAAATATCGATTAATAGGATTAAAGAAATTAAAAAATATAATCCACCAATCCACTGAGTAGAGGATCTCCACAATATTAAACTTTGATTAAGATGTTTTAAATTTTCAAATACCGTAAAACCAGTTGAGGTAAAACCTGAAACAGACTCAAAATATGCATCAAATAAGCTTAAGTTATTTAATATTAAATAATAAGGTATTGCTAATAATATGGGTATGATTAAATAACCAGTAATTACTGTTAAAATTTTTTCAAATATAGATGTTTTTTTTAAATTTTTTTTTTTAAAAAAAATAAGAGAACCAAAAAAAAGTGTAATTAAAAAAACGAAAAAAAAACTACCAATATCTAGAAATAAATCAAAATAATAACAATAAATTATATTTAGAAAAGATAGGAATGATATAAACAAGGAAAATATACCAAGATAAAGCTGTGAAAAATTTAACATTTAGATCGAACTAATTCTAAATAAATTTTCTACAACTGGTAACTGATCTCTTTTAGCTAAAAAGACAACTGTATCTTTTTTTTTGAAAATAAATTTTGAGGTCGGAATTATTATATCGTTCTTTCTTAATACAGCCCCTATTCTAATATTTTCAGGAAGATTTGTATTTTTAAGTTCTTTGTCAATTAATTCAGATGAGTCAATTATTTCTGCTTCAATCACCTCATAATCACCATTTGAAATACTATAGGCAGTTTCAATTGTACCTTTATGGACATGTTTAAGTATGCTTGAAACTGTATTCATTCGTGGGTCTATTAAGTCATCTATTTTTAGTGAAGACTGGAGAATCGAATAATTTGGTTTGTTAATTAATGCCATAGTCCTTTTGTCTTTCGAAAATTTTTCAACTAAAACGCTAACCATTAGATTATCTTCATCATCATTTGTTAAAGCTAAAACAGTTTCAGAGTCATCTATATTTGCTTCTTTAAGAACATCTTCCTCTAGTCCGTTGCCATTTATAACTAAAGAGTTATTGAGTTCGTTCGCTATATATTCAGCTCTTTCTTTATTTTTTTCTATTATTTTTATTCTTGCAGACTCAAGAGAATTTTCTAAATTTTTCGCTAAATTAAAACCTATGTTCCCCCCACCTATAATTAAAAACTTATTAGAAATTTTTTCATTATGACCAAAAGCATCTAAAGTTAATTGCATTTGTGATGAGTTAATTATTACATATGCCTTGTCGTTTAGTTTTAAAACATCATTTTTTTTTAAAATAATGAATTTCTCATCACGGACAACACCTAAAATATTAGCCTCAAGTTTTGGAAATTTTTTTGTAATTTTATTTAACTCAATATTTATTAATGGACATTTTTCGTTAACATCTATTTCAAGTAAACGTATTTTGTTATCAGCAAAAGGAACGTTGTCAATTGCACCTGGTGCTTCTAATTTTCTTTGTATCGACTTTGCAATTTCTACTTCTGGAGAAATAATCACATCAATAGGTAGATTTTCTTTATTATAAACTAAAGAAAATTTAGGATTTAAGTAATCTTGAGATCTTATTCTTGCGATTTTTTTTCCAATTTTAAAGATAGAAAAAGCAATTTGACAGATTAACATATTAATCTCATCATTTCTTGTGACTGCAATAATCATATCGGCATCTTCAGCATTTGCTTTTTCAAGAACTGACGGATATGTAGCTTTACCAACTATGGATTTAACATCTAAATCATCATTAATTTTCTGAATATCTTCACTGGATTGGTCAATAACAGTGATGGAATGATCCTGTTCACTTAAAAGCTTAGCAATTGTATAACCTACTCTACCTGCTCCACAAATTATTATATTCATTAATTTAAGTCCTTAACGCCTAAACCTTTTAGTTTTCTATGAAGAGCTGATCTTTCCATCCCTACAAATTTTGCAGTTTTTGAAATATTTCCACCAAATTTTTTAAGTTGAGTAGTTAAATATTCTTTTTCGAAGTTTTCTCTCGCTTCTTTTAGTGGAACAGATAAATTATTATCTTTGATTGTTTCTATACCACCCTGTTTTATAGACTCTTTAATAATTGTCTTAATCTTATTCTGGTCATTATTTGACAAAATAGCAATTCTTTCTATCAAATTTCTTAATTCTCTTACATTTCCAGGCCAATGATGGTTCATTAGATATGAATCTTCCTTATCAATATTAAGGTTCTTAAGGTTGTATGCTTTTGAGATAGTTTTAGAAAAATACTCAATTAAAAGAGGTATATCACTTACCCTGCTACTTAATGGTTCGATACTAATTTGAAAAACATTTAACCTATGGAATAAGTCCTCTCTAAAATTCCCGAGTTGAGTTTCATTATTAATATTTTTACTTGATGTGCAAATTATTCTCACATTTACCTTTATATCGTGATTGCTGTTTATTCTTTTAAACTTTTGATCAATTAAAACTCTCAATATTTTTGATTGTGTTTCAAGAGGTATTTCAGAAATTTCATCTATTAGCAAAGTTCCCCCAGAAGCTTTTTCAAGGGAGCCATACGTAATTGAGCCATTCTCTTTTTCTTCACCAAAAAGTTCTAACTCATATTTTTTAACATCTAATAATGCTCCATTTAAAATTATAAATGGACCTTTGTTTCTTTTTGAAAGTTTATGAATTTTTCTAGCTATCAATTCTTTACCAGAGCCTGTTGGTCCATAAATAAAAATTCTACTCTCTGAGTTTGAAAGTTTTTCTATTTGTTCTTTTATTTTTTCAATATTTTGACTATTTCCTACTAAATCAAATGAATGAAAGAGTTTAGTTTCAAGTACTTTGTTTTCATTTTTTAATAAAAAGTTTTCTACAGCTCTTTTGACAAAATTCATTAATCTTTCTTCATCAAAAGGTTTTTCCAAGAATTCAAAAGCTCCTGACTTAAGAGATTTAATAGCCATCTCGATATTTGCATGTCCTGAAATAATTATTACTGGAATATCTTTATTCTTATTTTTTATATGGTTTAAAAGCTCAATACCATCATTGTCACCTTTATCAAGCTTCACATCTATAATTGCAACGTCAGGTAATTTTTTATCAATTTCATTTAAAGCTTGATTGTAATTTGCAGCAATTCTGGTTTCATATCCTGCATCGGAAATTAAATCCTTAAGAATATTTCTTATATCCGGGTTATCATCAATTATTAAAATTTCAGTTGACATATTTTGGTAATAAAATTTTTATTTTAGCTCCCTCTTTTTGTGAGATAAATTCAATAAATCCATTGTGATCGTTTAAAATTTTTTCTACTATAGAAAGACCTAAACCACTACCCTCTTTTTTTGTCGTGAAATAAGGTTTTGAAAGTGTTTTGAGGTCGTTATTCGTAAAACCTGATCCATTATCTTGTACAACGATGCTTATATAGTCATTAATTAATTGAATTTCTACATCGATTTTCTTCTTAAAATCACCTGTTTTTTGGTGTTTTTCTTTGAGACTTTCAATTGAATTTTTAAGGAGGTTAATAAAAACTCTATTTAATTGTTCAGTATCACTGTTTACATAATGAACTTCTTCAGTATTAAAATTTATAACTATATCTTTATCATTGGTTTTCATCAAATTTATTGAATCTTTAATAATTTTGTTTAATTCGTTTTTTTTAAAAATAGGTTTAGGCATTCTTGCGAAGTCAGAAAATTCATTTACAAGTTTTTCAATAAGCTTGATTTGTTTATTAATTGTTTTAATTTTTTCCAAAAATGACTCTTTGTTTTTTTCATCAAACAATTCTGAATATTTTTTTCTCAGACTGTCTATGATGAGTTGTATCGGTGTTAAGGGATTCTTTATTTCATGAGCAATTTTTCTAGCAACGCTTTCCCAGGCTTCATGTCTTTCATTAGCTAGAAGTTTATTTTGTTGATATTTTAATCTATCTATCATCTGATTAAAATTTTTATTAAGAACTTCAAGCTCTTTATCAGTCTTAATTTCAGGAACTTTTGAATTTAAATTACCTTTTCCAATATTAGTAGAGGCGGAAATCAAGTTATTAATGGATAAAAAGAATCTAGATGAAAATCTTATTGCTATAGAAATTGACAAGAATAAAAGGAGAGTAACAATTATTATATAGATAATAGCAAATGAAAATTTAATCCCGGTTCTTTTATCCTGTACAGTATAATAAAAATCTAAAGCCTCACTTGACTCAGTTAAGTATTGAGAAATTTTGGGGTCTAAGTATTTTATTATATAAATGAAAGTATTATCATAGTTAGCCAGCCTCATTAGTGCAGCAGATGTATTTTTATATGCATTTAATATTTTTAGTGGTCTTTCATCATTAAGCACCATTTTTAACTGTTCAGTTGACGGTGGAATGTATTTAATCTGATTTCTATCAGTCGACATTAACAACTTACCAGAATTATCAATTAGAAAAATTGCATCTAATTTCCTTACTAGTTTTTGTGAATTTAAATAATTTTTAAACCTTTGTTTATTTTCATTAAAAATAGAAACGTTTTTATTTAAATCGAATGCAGCCAATACAATATCAGACTCAACTTTATTTCTAACTGTGCTAACATAATTAATTGCTAATTGATAAGAGTTACTTACAGCAGTAGTAATTTTTTTATCAAAATACTTTTCGAGTGCGAAAGAAAATAAAAATAAAGAAAAAACAGATATCAAAATAGAAGGTATTAATGTGAATAATGAAAAGAAAGTTATATATTTCCTATTTGCTCTAGATCCTTCTATTGCTATCTCATTTCTGATAGAATTTTTAATCTCAATAAAAATCATTGAGAAAAAAACCAGTAATAATAAAATATTCGATACTAACAAATATTGTAAATTCTCATCTGTAAGTTCAATAAAACTCTTATCAATGAAAGTTAAAAACGTTAAAAAACCAAGAAATAGTGTAATTATAAATATTAAAATAATAAAAATATTTTTTCTTATAAATTTAAGCATAATAATGTAGTACTTTAAAATTCATCATAATATATGAGTAATTGTTTTATAATATTAGCAGCTGGAAAAAGTAATAGATTTATTTCCAAAATACCAAAACCATATATTAAATATAAGGGTGATATACTAATTAATCATTCTATAAATAAGGCAATTTTATCAAAAAAATTCTCTAAAATCGTTGTTGCAATCAATAAAGGTCACAAAAAATACATAAAAAAATTGAGTAAAAACAAAGTTCATTTTATAGAGGGAGGAAAATCTAGAGCTGATTCTTCTAGGTTATCTTTAAAATATCTGTCCAAATTTAAACCCAAAAATGTGTTGATACATGACGCTGCAAGACCAAACTTTTCAATAAAATTAGTAAATAAACTCTTTAAAAATCTTAAAAAATTTGATGGGGTTGTCCCAGTTTTGAAGACCACAAGTTCTATTAAATTAATTAAAAATAAAAAAATTTTAAACTTAGATCGAAATAAAATTTTTTTATCACAAACGCCACAAGCTTTTAATTTCAAAAAAATATTCGACCTTCAAAAAAAAGGAAATTCAAAAATAACTGATGACGCTTCATTATTTATAAATAATCTAAACAAAATAAAAATGGTCAAAGGCGAAGAGGAAAATATTAAAATTACAACTAAAAATGACATCAAAGAAAAATTAAAATATTATTTTGGTATTGGTTTTGATGTACATAGGTTGGTAAAAAATAAAAGAATGTACCTAGGTGGACTCAAAATTAATTCAAAATTAGGAACATTAGGACACTCTGATGGTGATCCTGTTCTCCACGCAATTACTGACTCAATTCTTGGTGCTTGCAGAAAAGGTGATATAGGACAAAAATTTTCAGATAAAGATGCGAAATTTAAAAATATAAGATCAACAATTTTGTTGAGGAAAGTTATTAAAGAAATAGAGAAAAGTGGATTTTTTATTAATAATCTAGATATAAATATAATAACTCAAACTCCAAAAATTAGTAAATATAAAAAAAGGATGACTTCGATGATATCTAAATTATGTAAAATTAAAAAGGATCAAATCAATATCAAAGGTAAAACAGCAGAGAAACTTGGTGTAATAGGGAAAGAAAAAGCTATTGCTTGTGAAGTGATATCTTCAATTTTCAAATATGAATAAAAAAATTGGAAAAATGATTGTTACGATGTTTGGTGTTGGTCATATAAAATATTTTCCGGGTACTTTTGCTTCTTTAATAACAGCTTCGATGTATTATATTTTCTATACGATTAAAATAAATTATTTTTTGTTAATATTTATTAACCTATTTTTATTTATTTATTCAGTTTGGATGATTAATAATTTGGAAGGTGAATTTGAAGAAATAGACTCAAAAGAAATCGTAATTGATGAATTTTTGGGTCAATCTATACCAATTATCTTCTTTTATATAATTTTTTACGAAGGATCTGTATCGACTAACTTTTTTTTTATAATTGTTTTTTTATCTTTCATTGGATTTCGTTTTTTTGATATCTTAAAACCTTATCCAATTAATTATGTGGATAAGAACATGAAAAGTGGTTTTGGTGTTATTTTAGACGATCTTATAGCAGGTTTCTTCACGCTAATAGTGTTATATATCTGCATAATTTTTTATGGTCAAATTTAGTAAATTAATTAAGAAATTAAAAAAGAAAAAATTAAAGATTAGTTTTGCTGAGTCTTGTACTGGTGGATTACTCGCTCAATCTATAACCTCGATAAGTGGAGCTTCAAAGGTATTTAATTTAAGTGTTGTTACTTATTCAAATAAATCTAAAAGTTCAATTCTTAATGTGCCAAAAAAGATAATTAATAAATTTGGAGCTGTAAGTGAGGAATGTTGCCTAAGTATGGTAAAAAATTTAGCAAAAATAAGCAAAAGTCAAATAAATGTGTCTATTACTGGAATAGCTGGACCTAAGGGTGGCTCCAAGTTTAAACCAGTGGGTCTTGTTTTCATTGGAATTAAATATAAAGGTAAAAACAATATTTATAAATATTTGTTTGCAAATAAAACAAGGAAATCTATTCAAAATGCAAGTGCAAAAGCCGTGGTAAATAATTTACTAAACCTTATTAAATAATTTCTCTGCCCTACTTTGGAACGCGTCAGCAATTTTATCAAGACCGTATTTAAATGATTTATTCATAAAAATATTTAAGAATTTATTTTTTAATTCAAAATCCAGATCAAAAGTTACCTCTGTAAATTTCTCTTTTTGATCAAATTTCCACTTGTTTTCCAAATATTTTAAAGGTCCTTCAATATTTTTTACGTAAATAATACTCTCCTTTTTATCAAATTTAACATCACTCTTATAAGTGTCTTTAAAAGGACCTTTGCCGATTGTTAAGTCAGCCTCGATATATTGGAAATTACCCACAGACTCATCTTTATATATGTGAGCATTTAAACAATATGGAATAAATTTTGGGTATTCTTCAATATTGAGAACAAGATCAATTAAATCTTTTTTGGAACAATTAATGTTTCTCTTTATCGAAGCTTTTGGCATTAGAAGTTATTCTATTTTTTTTCAATTTAGCAAAGTCTTCGTCTGCATGATAAGACGATCTTGTTAGTGGAGACGAAGATACTAATAGAAAACCTTTTGCTTTAGCGATAACTTCTAAATCTTTAAATTCACTTGGATCATAGTATCGTTGAAGTGGAAAGTGCTTAACAGATGGTTGTAAATACTGTCCGATTGTTAAGAAATCAACATTAGCAGATCTTAAATCATCCATAACTTGTAAAATTTCATCTTTTGTTTCACCCATACCAACCATTATTCCAGACTTGGTAAAAGTTTCCTGATTTATTTGTTTAGCGTTTTTTAATAGTTCAAGAGATGAAAAATATCTAGATCCAGGTCTTACCTTTAAGTATAAACTTGGAACAGTTTCGATATTATGATTAAAAACATCTGGCATTGCTTCCAAAACTCTTTTGTAGGCTTCTCCCTTTCTTAAAAAATCAGGAGTTAAAACTTCAATTGTTGTTTCTGGATTAGCTTCTCTTGTAGACTTGATAGTTTCATAAAAATGATTTGAGCCACCATCTTTGAGATCATCTCTATCAACAGAGGTGATTACTACATGACGCAAGTTTAATCTTTTAACCGCCAAGGCTATTTTTTTTGGTTCAAAAGGATCCAATTTTTCTGGTCTTCCAGTTTTAACATCGCAAAAAGCGCAGGCTCTTGTACAAGTGTCCCCCATAATCATAAAAGTTGCATGTCTCTTGCTCCAACATTCAGTAATATTCGGACAATTTGCTTCCTCACAAACTGTAACTAATTTTTGTTGGTTGACTATACTTTTTGTAAGAAAAAATTCTTTACTGTTTAAAAGTTTTGACTTAATCCAAGCTGGTTTTTTTTTAATTGGATTAATTTGATTTTTTTGTTTTTCTGGATGTCTTACTTTATTCATTTTCAATAATATAGGTATTCTCACCTTTTTTTCCAACTACAAATTTGTCCCTTATTAAAATTTCAAGGTAATCTTTGTCTAAATTCTCACCAATTAGACTATTAATTTTTTTCACCTTTATTATTTCATTAGTTAAAAACAGTTTTTTCTTTAAAAGATTTTCAAATTGATCTTTTTTATCTAAATAAGCAAATAAACCTCTGTTACCCCCAAGTAAATTTAAAGAAAAATAAATAATTAATATTATCGGAAGTATGAATATAATATTTTTTTTAATAGTATTTATCATTTCAATTTAGCCATATTATTGTTTTTTATAAGGTCAGCTTCTATTCTCAATAACTGATTAAATTTTGCAACCCTTTCTGATCTACATAATGAGCCAGTTTTTATTTGATTTGAATTAGTTCCAACTGCTAAATCAGATATAAAAGTATCTTCTGAGTCGCCTGATCTATGAGAAATGATAGTTGTATAACCTATACTTTGAGCAAATCTTATAACATCTAGAGTTTCAGATACTGTACCTATTTGATTCAACTTAATTAAAATAGAATTTGATGATTGATATAAAAAACCTTTTTTCAATCTTTGAAGATTAGTTACATAAAGATCGTCACCTACGATCTGAATTTTTTTTTCTTTTTTATATAAATCTGACCATGATTTCCAATCGTTTTCCGCGAAGGGATCTTCAATAGATTTTATTTTAAATCTTTTAATTATTTTTGAGTAGAATAATATTGTATCTTTGTATGAGATATATTTCTTAGAATCTATTGCATATTTGTTATCTTTAAAAAGTTCATTTGCAGCAACATCTAAACATATTGATACATCTCTTCCGTTAACAAAACCTGCCTTTTTTATAGCGTTCGAGATTAGTTTTAATGCCTCCTCATTTTTTGAAATCATTGGAGCAAAACCACCCTCATCTCCAACAGATGTAGATAAATTTTTACTGATAAGTAATTTTTTCAAGCTTTGTATTACTAAAAAACAAATATTCATTGCTTCACTAAAAGTTTTAGCTTTATCTGGCCTAATCATAAATTCTTGAACTTTTAATCCATTATCGGCATGCGCACCCCCATTGATGATATTCATGAGGGGAAAAGGTAATTTAAAATTTTTTTTTATCAAAAAGTTCTTATACAATGGTATCTTTTTCAACTTTGCTGATAATTTTTTAACCGCAATAGAAACAGATAAAATTGCATTTGCACCTAATTTATTTTTTTGCTTCGTACCATCTAATCTTATAAGAATTGAGTCAATCAATTCTTGATTGTGAACATTTTTATTTAGAATTTTTTTTGAAATTATTTTATTTACATTTGATACAGCAGAAAAAACACTTTTTCCTAAATACTTCTTATTTGTGATGTCTCTTTTTTCAAAGGCCTCATATGAACCAGTCGACGCACCAGAAGGACAGATAGCTTTTGAAGAAACTTTTCCACAAAATATTTCTGTTTCGATTGTTGGTATGCCTCTACTATCAAATATTTGCCTTGAAACTACTTTTGTAATTTTTGACATTAAATAATAACTTAGTTTTTAATTAGTTTATCAATCTCAAGCAATTTATTTACCAAACTGTCCATTTCATTCAATGGAACCATATTTGGACCATCAGAAGGAGCATTATTTGGATCTTGATGCGTTTCAATAAAAACAGCAGCTATCCCAACAGCGACTGCCGCTCTAGATAAGTGTGAAACAAATTTTCTTTCACCCCCACTTTTATCACCCATTCCTCCAGGTTGTTGGACTGAGTGGGTTGCATCGAAAACTATAGGATATCCTGTTTGTGCCATTATTGGTATTGATCTCATATCAGACACTAATGTGTTATAACCAAAACTCGCTCCTCTTTCCGTAATTAAGATATTGCTATTTCCTGTATCTGATATTTTCTTTATTACATTTGACATATCCCAAGGAGCTAGAAATTGACCTTTTTTAACATTAATAACCTTATTTGTTTTGGCGGCAGCTACTAACAAATCAGTTTGCCTGCATAAAAATGCTGGAATTTGAAGTACATCAACATAATTTGCAACAACAGAACATTGCTCTACATTGTGAATGTCGGTTAGAATTGGGACATTTATTTGTTTTTTAATTTTATCAAATATTGGTAAAGATTTTTCTAAACCAACACCTCTTTTACTTTTAAGACTAGTTCTGTTAGCTTTGTCGAAAGATGTTTTATAAATAAAACCTATATTATATTTTTTTGAAATTTCTGATATTTTTCCTGCCATATCAAGAGCATGCTGCTCGTTCTCAAGTTGACAAGGTCCTGCAATTAAACATATCTTTTCTTTGTTTGAAATTTTTACTCCATCACAATTTACTGTAATATTTTTCATTATGTTTTTTTCGCAGCCCCAATAAATGATGAGAATAATGGATGAGGTTGCAAAGGTCTAGATTTAAATTCTGGGTGAAATTGAACTCCAATAAACCAAGGATGATTTTTAATTTCAACGATTTCAGGTAAGTTGTTGTCAGGGGACATTCCTGAAAAATTTAAACCGTGTATTTCAAATTTTTTTCTCAAATTGACATTAACCTCATATCTATGTCTATGTCTTTCTTTAATTAGACCAGACTTGTAAATTTCTTTTATTAAGGAATTGTGTTGTAATTTAGCTGGATAAAGACCTAATCGCATAGTTCCACCTAAATTTTTCACAGTTCCTTTAATTTTTCTACCGTTTTTGTTCCATTCTTCAATAAGGCCAATTACCGGGTAGCAATTTTTATCAAACTCACTAGAACCAGCATTTTTAATTTTAAGTACATTTCTAGCAAATTCAATTACTGCCATTTGCATGCCAAAACAAATCCCTAAAAAAGGAATTTTTTTAGTCCTTGCATAATTTATACATGCTATCTTTCCTTCGGTGCCTCTTTTTCCAAAACCTCCAGGAATTATTATTCCAGAAACATTACTTAATTTTTTTTGAACATCTGTGACTTTCAATAAATCTGATTCTATTCTAATTAAATTAATCTTTACGTTATTATGAATACCTCCGTGAACTAGCGCTTCATCTAATGATTTATATGCATCTTTTAAATCAACATATTTTCCAACAATTGCAATATTTACAGTCCTAATATTTTTGTTTGTTACAATTTTAGTTACATCTTTCCACGGTTTTAAATTAATCTTTTTCCTCGGCTTAATATTGAAATATTCAAAGACTTGTTTATCTAAGCCCTCGTTAAAAAAACTTATTGGTGCTTCATAAATTGTCTTAACATCTACTGTCTCTATAACCCTTTTGATTGGTATGTTGCAGAATAATGAAATTTTTTTTCTTTGATCAAGAGGTATAGATTGTTGAGATCTGCAAATAACCATATCTGGTTGAATTCCAATACTTCTTAATTCTTTAACAGAATGTTGTGTTGGTTTGGTTTTAATTTCATCAGATGATTTTAAAAATGGAACTAATGTTAAGTGTATAAATAAAGTTTTTTCTTTACCTATGTCGTTAGCAAATTGTCTTATAGCCTCTAGAAAAGGTAGACTCTCAATATCGCCAACTGTTCCTCCAATTTCACAGATAACAAAATCTTCATTTTTAATTCCATTTTTAATAAACTCTTTAATTCTATTAGTAACATGTGGAATTACTTGAACAGTTTTACCAAGGTAATCACCCTTCCTTTCTTTAGTTATAATATCACTATAAATTTTTCCAGTTGTAATATTATCATTTTTTGTAGATGCTATATCAGTAAATCTTTCATAATGACCTAAGTCTAAGTCAGTTTCTGCTCCGTCATCTGTTACAAAAACCTCACCATGTTGAAATGGACTCATTGTTCCTGGATCAACATTTAAATAAGGATCCATTTTTCTTACTCTTACTTTAAAGCCTTGTGATTTAAGTAGATAAGCTAATGATGCTGATGATAAACCTTTTCCAAGTGATGATACCACGCCGCCAGTGACAAAAATATATCGCGCCATGGAAGTATGTTATAAGCTTTTTTTTGTAAAAATAAAAGAATTAATTGTTGTTATCGGGTATTTTTGGTGCGTCTTTATCTGAATTTTCGTCCACTGTATCAATTAATGATTTTTCAGGACTTAATTTTTGATTCGATAAAATAGTTAGGCCTAAACTACAAATTATAAATAATGTTGCTACAATAGCTGTACTTTTGGTCAAAAAATTGCCTGCAGTTTTGGAAAACATATAACTTTCTTGTGATACACCAATTCCTAATGCGCCACCCTCTGATTTTTGAAATAAAACAAGAATTACTAAAATAATAGCAAGGACTATGTTTATCGTTAGCAAAATATTTTCCATGGGGACTAATTATACGTTTTTTTCACTATATCAATAAATTTTTTGGAGTTTTGTGAAGCTCCGCCGATTAAAAAACCATCAAGGTTAGTTATTTTTTTTAAATTTCTTATATTTTCGGAATTTACAGATCCACCGTATAAAATTTTTGGTAATTTACCCTTAAATTTTTTTTTTATGAATTCAACTGTTTGCTCAAGTTCATCTATTTTAGGAATTTTTCCAGTGCCAATTGACCAAACTGGCTCATAAGCAACAAATATATTAGACTTTTTTTTTATCTTTTTTAAACCATGTTTAATTTGTTTTGATAAAATTGATTTTGTTTTTTTTCTCTTTTTTTCAGCCAAAGTTTCGCCAATACAAAAAATAACCTTTAATTTTGATTTAATAGCGCTTTTAATTTTGAGATTAATAAGTTTGTCAGTTTCGCCTTTTTGTCTATTTTCTGAATGACCTAAAATTACATAATTGGCACCAGAGCTTTTAAGCATTTTTGAATTTACAAAACCTGTATGTGAACCATAATCTTCACTCTCATGACAATTTTGACCTCCGATGTCTATTAAACAATTTTCAAACTTTTTCAAAAAGGAAGAAATTAAAGTGTATGGAGGACAATAAATTAATCTTCCTTTCTTAATTTCTTTAGATTTTGAAAATTTAATAACTTTATCCAACGTATTTAATGATTTTATATTTCCATACATCTTCCAATTAGCAATGAAATACATAATTTTGTTTGTCATAGTTCCTTTTTTAATCTATAGATTTGTTTTTATAGATCAATAAATAATCATATATAATGTTAAATAAGTTTAAAAATTTCTCGAAAAGTAAACTTGGAGCAGTTGTGGTATTTATTGTTGCCTTGCCTTTTGTATTCTTTGGGATGGGCAGTGTTTTTCAAAATAAGGACACAAATAACATTGCTAAAATTGACAATTATAACATTTCAACTAAAAATTTTACTGATCATATAAGTTCTTTGGGTATTAGTTCTGAGGTGATAAGAAATAATTTAGATCAAAATATTTTAGAAGAAATATTAAGTGATTTACTAGCTAAAAAATTTATTGAATTAGAAATAGATTATTATGATATATCAATTTCAGATGAGCAATTGGTAAGGATTATCAAGAAAAATAAAAATTTTTTAGATGAAAAATCCAAATTTGATCGAATTAAATATGAAAAGTTTTTAATCGAAAATAATATTAACGCCTCAGATTTTGAAAAAAGATTAAAAAATAGAGAATTAGAAAAAAAACTTTTTTTCCTCTTAAACGGAGGTATCAATACTCCAGAATTTATCGTAAAAAAATATTATAAATATGAAAATAGTAAAATTGATTTAAGATTTATTAATCTTGATAATTTTTATAAAAAAGAGAGTCAATTTTCTGAGTCAGAAATCGCAAATTATATTGAAAATAATAGTGTCAGTTTACAACGAGATTTTATAGATTTTGATTATGTGAAAATAACACCTAAAAACTTAATCGATGCAAATGAATATAGTGAAACATTTTTCTCAGAAGTAGATAAAATTGAAAATAATATCTCCAATTTTTCAGATCTTAAAAATCTTTTGAGTAATTATGAAAATATTAATTTAGAAAAAAAAACAAATTATACACTTGTTAATAATGACGATCCTTTTAAAGAGGTCTATGACAATAGATTTGATAATGGTATTCAGATAATAGATAAAAATGACTATATTCTTCTATTTCAAATCAAGAATATTGAAAATAAAATTCCAGAAATAACAGATAAAAATTTTAAAAACTTTATTTTAACATCACTTGTTGAGAAAGAAAAATTTGATTATAACAAAAAAATTTTTGATAAAATAAGTGCCAATAAATTTTCAGATGCTGATTTTGAAAATATTAGTAGTGATAAATCTTTATTTAAAAATATTCAGTTAAACTCCGTTAAGGATAATAATTTTTTTGAAATTAATTCAATTGAGTATATTTATGCACTTCCTGAAAAAAGTTTCCTATTAGTCTCTGATGAAAAAGGCAAAATATACTTAGCCAAAATAGATAAGAT
The DNA here is from genome assembly GCA_902631265.1 of uncultured Pelagibacteraceae bacterium. Lineage (GTDB taxonomy): Bacteria > Pseudomonadota > Alphaproteobacteria > Pelagibacterales > Pelagibacteraceae > Pelagibacter. The sequence continues at coordinate 14,996 of CACOXX010000001.1, forward strand.
TAAAACACAAAATATTGATAGTAAAAAAAAAGATTTTGATACTTATTACAATAAAACCAATGAAAAATTAAAGAGTGATGTTTTTTCTACTTATGATTTATACTTAAATAAAAAATATAATGTAAAAATTTATTCAAGGACAATCGAAAGATTAAGAAACTATTTTAAATGAAATTAAATGTAAGTCTAAAAGAATTTAAAAAAAAATATAACCAAAAAAAAAATCAAGTTTTATACTATAAAATTAAATCCAAAAGTTCTTTTGAGATTGAAAATTTGATTAATAACTTTCTAGAAGAAAAGAATAGTTTTATTTTTGAGTCTGTAGAAAAAGGTAAAATAAAGGGTAGATACACAATTTTTGGCAAAGAACCAGATAAAATATGGGAGTTCAATCAAAAGAGAGTTTCTTCAGTTATATCTGGAAGGAAAAAAATAATTAAAGGTGATCCAAAGATTATATTAAGTGAAATAATAGATGATTTTGAATTTAATATCCCATCTTCATTACCGCCTATGTGTAGTATGATAGCTGGATACTTTTCTTATGATGCAATTAGATATATAGAAAAAATTAAAAATTCTTGTAAGAACGATCTTAAATTGCCAGATATTAGATTGATTAGACCTACTACTCTAATAATACATGACAATGTTAAAAAGGAAATTTTTTTCGTCAAAAATATTTTTTCTGATATTAAAATTAATAACTTAAAAAAAAAGTATTTTGAAATACAAGATGAAATCAATAGTTTATTGATAGGTTCAAAGGTTTCTAAATTTCAAAAAGATAACTCAAATAAAAAGTTTAGCGTAAAATCAAACATTTCTAAAAAAAGGTTTTTCCAAATTGTAAACAAAGCCAAAGAATATATAAAGAAAGGTGACATATTCCAGGTTGTTTTAAGCCAAAGATTTGAGTCAAAACTTACAAAAAAACCAATTGAAATTTATAAGAAATTAAGGGTTACTAATCCCTCACCATTTATGTTTTTCTTTAATTTTAATGACTTTCAAATTATTGGAGCAAGTCCAGAAATATTGGTTAGATTAAGAAATAATGTAATTACTGTAAGACCAATTGCAGGAACAAGACCTAGAGGAAGAAATAATAAAGAGGATAATTTATTAAAAAAAGATCTAATTAATGATAAAAAAGAATTGTCTGAACATCTTATGCTTCTAGACTTAGGCAGAAATGATGCCGGAAAAGTTTCAAAGATAAATACGATAAAAGTTACTGAAAAATTTAAAATTGAAAAATATTCACACGTTATGCATATCGTATCTAATGTGACAGGTGTCTATGATAAAAAATTCTCAAAATTTGAGGCCTTAATGGCTGGGTTTCCAGCTGGCACAGTTTCTGGGGCACCTAAAATAAGAGCGATGGAAATAATTGATGAACTTGAAAAAAATAGTAGAAAAATTTACGCAGGAGGGATTGGTTACTTTTCTGCAAACGGAGATTTCGATACTTGTATAGCTCTAAGAACAGCAATAACAAAAAATAAAAAATTTTATGTTCAGGCGGGCGCTGGAATTGTTGCGGATAGCAAGCCAATAAATGAATATAATGAAACAATTAATAAAGCAAAAGCTTTAATAAAGTCTTTAGAAAAATGAAAATACTTCTTATTGATAACTACGATAGTTTTACATATAATTTGTATCACTACTTGTCTGCTCTAAAAACTAAAGTAGAAGTCTATAGAAATGATAAAATAAATTCCTCAGAAATTATCAAGAAAAGATTTGATAGAATTGTTATTTCTCCGGGACCAGGGAATCCAAATCAATCTGGAAATTGTTTGAAAATTGTAAAAGAATTTCATAACAAATTACCTATACTTGGAGTTTGCCTCGGACATCAAATAATAGGTCAAGTTTTTGGATCTAAAATAATTCAAGCAAAAAAATTGATGCACGGAAAAACAAGTAGAATAATATCTAAAAAAACTGGAATACTGAAAAATTTACCTAAAAACTTTGAAGCAACTAGATATCACAGTTTGATAATTGACAAAAAAACACTGTCAAAAGACCTGGAAATCACTGCAGAAACAAAGGACGGTTTAATAATGGGAGTTAAACATAAAAAACATAATGTGCATGGGGTGCAATTTCATCCTGAAAGTATTAAAACAAAACTTGGAATAAAAATTTTAAAAAACTTTATTAGATTTAAAAACAAATGAAACAATTCATAGACAAAATAGGAGCAAAACAAAATTTAAGTTTTTCAGAAAGTAAAGAAGCTTTTAAAATAATAATGGAGGGAAAAGCTAATGATCAAGAGATATTTGATTTTTTAACTCTGTTATCAAATAAAGGGGAGTCTTCTGATGAAATAGCAGGAGGTGTTTACGTATTAAGGGAAAAATCAAAAAGGGTAAATGTAGAAGATTGTATTGATACATGTGGTACGGGTGGAGATGGTATGAACACTCTAAATATATCTACCGCGTCAGCTCTATTATTGGCTAGTATGGATATTAAAGTAGCAAAACACGGTAACAAAGCTGTTTCATCAAAATGTGGATCAGGTGATGTATTGGAGGCACTCGATATAAATATTAATTTAGATTCAAATGAAATTGAACAACAAATAAATAAAAACAATTTTGGTTTCATGTTTGCACCTAACTACCACAGCGCAATGAAATTTGTCGGGCCAACAAGAAAAAAGATTGGAAAAAGAACAATTTTCAATATGATCGGACCATTAAGTAGCCCTGCACTAGTAAAAAAACAAGTTATTGGTGTATTCGATAAAACACTTTTAGAGATATTTGCAAATGCTTTAAAAAGTTTAGATATTAAGTTTGCATGGATTGTAAACAGTGATGATGGCTTAGATGAAATATCACCATATGCAAAAACTAATGTGATGCAATTAAAAGATAATGAGATTACTGAAATTACAATAGACCCAAAAAAATTAGAAATAAACGCTGATAAATTTGAAAATCTTGTAGGGCAAGATGCTAAATTTAACGCTGATAAAATGATAGATATTTTTAAAGGTGAAGACAATGATTTTTCGAAAGCAGTATGCTTGAATGCTGCTGCGGGATTAATTGTATCGGAAAAATATGAAAATTATGAAGAAGCATATAATTATTCAAGAGATTTCATAAAGTCAGGAGCTACATATAAACACTTAGTAAAAATACAAAATGTCTGAAAACATTCTTGAAAAAATAATTAAAAACAAAACTGAGAAAATAGAAAAACTCAAAAAAACTATCTCATTAGAATCCTTAAATGATTTAATTAAAACAAATAGTACTTTTGTAAATTTTAAAGAAAAAATTGAAAATAATGTCAAAGAAAATAAATTTTCTATTATAGCTGAAATTAAAAAAGCTAGTCCGTCAGCGGGTATAATAATAAAAGATTATGACCCTGTTGAAATTGCATCTACATATAACAACAATAGGGCGACATGCTTATCTGTTTTAACTGAAGAAGATTTTTTTAATGGAAATTTAATTCATATAAGCAAAATTAAGCAGAAAATAAAATTACCAATCCTTTGTAAAGATTTTTTTATCGACAAATTTCAAGTATCTCTAGCCAAAAGTTACGGAGCGGATGCAATATTAATTATTTTAGCTGGGGTAACTGATAAGGTGGCAAATGAATTGTACGAAGAAGCACTTAGATTAAATATGTCAATTATTGTCGAAGTTCATACTGTGGAGGAAGCTAAGCGAGCATTAAAATTCAAAAATTCATTGATTGGAATAAATAATAGAAATCTTAAAACTCTTAAGACTGAAATAAATACAACTTACGATATTCATGAAGTTTTGGTCACTCATCCTGGACCTTTAATTTCTGAAAGTGGAATAAAAACAAAAGACGAACTATTTGAAATCTCAAACAAAACCTCCATTAAAACTTTTCTTATTGGTGAATCACTATTAAAAGATTTAGACAATAATTCTATTTTTTCAGTATTGTAACATTTAAAAACCCCTTATTTCCTCTATTTTTTATCTATTGTTAATTGATAAGAACTTTTGTAGAACATAAATGTACGTAATTTGTTCTATGCTAACTAAAAAACAAAAAAACTTATTAATGTTCATCAATAAGAAGCTGAGAAGCAGTGGTGTTTCTCCTTCCTATGAAGAGATGAAAAGCTCCTTAAATCTTAAATCTAAGTCAGGAATACATAGACTAATAAGCGCATTAGAAGAAAGAGGTTTTATTAAAAGGTTGGCTCATAAAGCACGAGCATTAGAGGTTGTAAAACTACCTGAAACAGCTTCAGCAAATGATATTTATAACTCATTTTCACCAAGTGTAATAAAAGGAGGACTTGATGAAACGGCAAACAATGAAAATGAAATTCCAGTTTTAGGGAAGATTGCAGCCGGTACACCAGTTGAAGCTATTCAAAATGAAGTGAGTAGAATTCCCCTTCCAGCAAATATTGAAAAAAATGGAGAATTTTTTGGTCTTAAGGTTCAAGGAGATTCTATGATAGAAGCTGGAATAAATAATGGTGATACGGTTATTGTAAAAAAAGCTGACACTGCCGAAAATGGAAAAATTGTGGTTGCATTAATTGACGACCATGAAGCAATGCTGAAAAGAATTAGAAGAAAAGGCAAAACTATAGCGCTTGAGAGTGCAAATAGAAATTACGAAACTAAAATTTTTGGTCCTGATAGAGTAAAAGTTCAGGGTGTTCTGGTATCTTTATATAGAAACTTCTAAAAAAATAGTCTAAACATTATTAATGTCAAAAGTAGCAACAAGATTTGCTCCATCACCTACGGGGCCGCTTCATATAGGTGGTGTGAGAACCGCTCTTTTCAATTGGTTATTTGCAAAAAATAAGGGTGGAAATTTTCTTCTAAGAATAGAAGATACAGATAAAGAAAGATCAAAAAAAGAATACCAAAATCAAATTATTCAGTCCTTAAAATGGATTGGTATAAATTACGATAGCGATGAATACATACAATCAACCAAAATAAGTAGTCATGTTAAAATTGCAGAGGATCTATTAAAAAAAGGAAACGCTTATAAATGTTATTGCTCAAATGAGGAAATTGAAGAACAAAAGACGAGAGCTAAACAAAAAAAAATTCCATATATTTACGACAGAAAATGGAGAGATAAAAACGAAAATGAGGCTCCAAAAAACATCAAACCAGTAATTAGATTTAAAAGCAAGATAGATGGTAAATCTAAATTAAAAGATTTAGTACAAGGTGATGTTGAGATAGATAATAATACAATTGAAGATTTTGTAATTTTGAGAAATGATGGTACCCCGACATATAATTTATCAGTAACCGTAGACGACCATGATATGAAAGTGACACATATCATCAGGGGAGATGATCATAAAATAAATACTTTTAAACAAATACAGATATATGAGGCTATGAATTGGGATCTACCTGAATTTGCCCATATACCTTTAATTCACACAAAAGAAGGTAAAAAATTATCAAAAAGGGATAAAGATTCTACACTAGATGATTATTCAAAAATTGGAATAATGCCTGAAGCTTTAAGAAATTATTTGTTAAGATTAGGGTGGTCTTTTAAAGATAAAGAAATTTTTAATTTGGAAGAAAGTATCAAACACTTTAATTTAGAAGGTGTTGGAAAATCTCCCTCTAAATTAGATTTAAACCGTATTTTATCTATGAATGAGTATTATATTAAGAATATGAAAGAGGATAATTTATTTGATCAATTAAAAGGATTTTGTGAAAATTATAAAGAAAAAATACCTCCTGAAAAAGAAGATCAAATAAAAAAATCTCTTATATTTCTCAAAAATAAAGCAAAAACATTAGAAGATATTTTTAATAATTCAAAATACTTACTTTCTGAAAAAGTTCAGTTCAATAATGAAGATTTAAAATTAATAGATGATACATCAAAAAAAATAATAGCTGAATTTACTAATAGAATAAAAAATCTATCTAAATTTGACCGAGAGAATTTAGAACCATTGGTAAATGAATTGATTAAGTCTAATAATACAAATTTTAAAGGTGTTGGCCAACCATTAAGAATTGCATTAACAGGATCAAAATATGGACCAGGTATTTATGATATAATTGTTTCTTTAGGTAAAGACGAGGTTCTTAAAAGGTTAGGAAATAAGATATTCATTTAAGACTTTTGCAGCCTCCTCGCCAGAAGAACTAAGAGGTCTTATCTGATCAAGGGTTTTTGAACATTCTTCAACTTGATTTTGCGCAAATTTTGGATTTTTTAAAAAGTATACAGTTGATTTATAAATTTCTTTAGCATTACATTCATTTTGTAAGAGTTCTGGAATAACTTCTCTTTTATTTATTATATTTATAATATTAGCGAACTTAACTTTTACGAGAGACTTCATTATTAGGTAATTAACATAATTAATCTTATAAATAATAATTGAAGGTACTTTTGCATTACAAATTTCTAATGACACCGTTCCTGATTTAGATACAGCGAAAATTGAATTAAGTAGTACTTCAGACTTAACATCTTTATCAACCACTATATCACAATTATCTAAATTTGATTTTTCTAGTTTTTCGGTAATAAAATTTATATTTTCTAATGTTGAATGAAACACGAAAACAAAATCTTTATATTTTTTGTTCATTAGCTTTATGAATTCGATTAAAATTGGTAAAAGTACTTTTAGCTCTGACATTCTACTTCCTGGGAATATAGAAATTATTTTTTTTCCTCTAGAAATATGAGATATATCAACTTTAGATTTATTTTTTTCTAATAAAGGATGCCCTACAAATGTGTTTGGGATATTTTCTTTATCAAAATATTTTCTTTCAAAATCAAACAATAATAAAAAATGATCAATAAATTTCTTGAATTTTTTTACTCTTCCTTCTCTCCAAATCCATACTTGAGGAGCAACGTAATGAATAGTTTTAATTTTAGGATTAATTTTTTTTACTCTTTCAGCAACTCGTAAAGTAAAATCTGGGCTATCAACACTAAATAATATATCAGGGTCAAATTTAATAATTTCTTTAACAGTGAAATCAATTTTTTTTTTTATTTTAAAAATATTAAATAAAACACTTGTAAATCCCATATAAGTAATTTGTTCAATATTGAAAATTGAATTTATGCCCAAACTTGCTAAATTTGATCCACCAACAGATAAAAACTTAAGATCATTATTTCCTTTTTGAATTTTTTCAATTACTGTTGTTGCTAATTTATCTCCTGATGCTTCTCCTGTTAAAATAAAGATTTTTTTCATTTTACTAATATAAACATCTTATTTTTAATGGCAAAGTTAATGCATTTGTTTTTTTCTAGAAAAATATTTTGTTTATCTTTAAGCACTATTCCTTTCAGACCTGCTTTTTTACAATCTTTTAAAGTATCTAAACCTATAGTAGGTAAATCAACTCTCATATCTTGTTTTTTTTTTGGATATTTAATTAACACACCACTTTTAATTTTTGTTTTTTTTATTTTTTTTATTAAATTTTTAGTACCCTTTGAGGTTTCTTTTAAAATTGAATTTTCCCTTACAATAATTGCTTGAGTATGATCAAAAGCATTAATTTTTTTAAGAATATTTTCACCTTTCTTAATATCAGCTAAGTCATCTTTTGTGGGCTTATTTTTTGTATAGTTGCCTTTCTTTAATGATAGTCCTGGAGTAAAAAATGTAGATTTAATAACCTTTATGTTTTCTAAAGCTAAAATATTTATTAATTCTTTTAATATAGCAGCATCCCCTTTTTTATAAGCTTTGATAATTCTTGGAAGATAGTAAATTCCAGTCATATCAAGTTTTAATTTTGACAAATTTGGTTTATCTATTTTACCTGCAAATATTACTTTATTGCATTTATTCTCTCTCAATAATTTCAAAATAGATCCAAACCGTCCTATGTTTACTCTGAATGACTTTGAGTCTTTTTTAAAAATATTTTTTCTTGATAAATCTAAGATAAGATATTTTTTTTTAATCTTTTTTAGTCTTTTTAAAATTAATTTTGGAAAATCAGTGTCTCCAAAGAATAAACCTATCATTTTATTTACTTAATGGCGTGCAAATTGGCCTTTTTTTATCATGGTTAATAAAGTCTACCACTTCTCTTACGTAAGAGTTTATCTTAAGTTTTTCACTTAGTTTTGCTAAATTTTCATGTAAAGAATTTGTTTTAAAGATTTCTTTATAAGCTTCAGAAAGGGCTAAAATTTCTTTATTTGAAACTTTTTTTCTTCTTAAACCAACAAGATTTATCCCTTCAAGATAGTTTCTATTACCAAATGATAATCCATATGGAATTACATCTCTAGAAACTCCTGACATACCACCTATCATTGCCATTCTACCTATTCTTGTGAATTGTTGTATACCACAATTTCCACCGATTATTACTTCATCTGAAATTTTCGCATGTCCAGCAATAGCTGCGCTGTTTGCGATAACTACATTATTACCGACTATGCAATCATGCGCTATATGAGCTCCTATCATTATAAGATTGTTATTGCCTATTTTTGTTATTCCACCCCCTCCATCTGTACCTGTGTTTATTGTTACATGTTCTCTTATTATGTTATTACTTCCGATTTCTAATTTCGTTTTCTCTCCTTTATATTTTAAATCTTGCGGATTTGTTCCTATAGAGGCAAACGGAAAAATTTTTGTATTATTACCAATAATTGTATTTCCTGTAATATTTGCATGAGATTGAATTTCTGCACCATCGCCTATTTTAACATTTGGACCTACGATACTATAAGGTCCTATTATAGCTTTTCCTGATATTTCTGCTTTTTTATCTACAATTGCTGTTTTGTGAATCATAAATTTTTTTTTTTATTCTCTTTAATAAATTCTTTTAAATCTTTTGCTGGATATCCCATTACTCTACTGTTATCTGGGATGTCTTTTATAACCCCACTGCCCCCACCAATTTTGATGTTGTTTCCTATATTAAGATGTCCTGAGATGCCTGCTTGACCACCAATCATAACATTATTACCTAAGATTGAAGATCCTGCAAAACCAACTTGACCTGCAATTATACAATTGTCTCCAATCTTAACGTTGTGGGCAATATGTATTTGATTATCAAGATAAGTATTTTTACCAATTATTGTATTTGATATGGAACCTCTGTCAATTGTTGATCCACATCCAATTTCTGAATAATCATTAATTAAAACTATTCCTATTTGAGGAAATCTATAGTTATTTCCATCTTTAGGGAAGAAACCAAATCCTTTTTTGCCTATTACACAACCATCTAAAACTTTAATATTGGTTTTCAAAATTGTGTTTCTTATAATTGTATTTGATCCAATTGAGCAATTATCTCCAATTATGACATTTTTTTCAATTATAGTATTGTGACCAATCGAACAATTATTCCCAATTTTTACATTTGAGCCAATGAGAACATTTTTTCCAAACTTTACTTTATTTTTAAATTTAGTTTTTGAAATTTCTTTTACAGTATCATCAAAATCATCATTAACAGAGTCAGGATAAAAAATTTCCGTCACTTTAGCAGTACTTATCAAAACGTTGTCTACAATAATTTTTTCGCATTTATCTGGAAGAATATGCTGCAAATTTTTGGTAGTAATACATGCTGCTGCTTTTGTAGTTGATGCTTGAGGTTTATATTTGTTTGAGTGAAAAAAAGTAATGTCTTTGTTCGAAGCAGAGTTTAAATCTTTAATATCAAAAACTTTGGTTTTTTTAATATTATTATGACTCTTTATCTTTAAAGTCTCGTAAATATCTTTTAAGTTTAGAGGTCCATAACTTTTGAAAAAAGGATTTGTCATTAAATTGTTAATAACAAATACTTGTGATTATTACTTATCAAGTTTTATTGCTAATTATTTCCTATCAACGATAGTCGCAGACCAAATAGCATCGGCCATTTTCACATTTTTAACAAATGCATCGCCTTTGTATTTCCAAACTCTTCCATGAGATCTAACTGCCTCAATTTTAAGCTCAAGCTTACAGTTAGGTATGACAGGACTTCTAAATCTAGCTTTTTCTATACTCATCAAAAAAACTAACTTATTTTCATAGGTAGACTTATCTAAGCCATGAGCTGTTAATGCTGCTGCGGCTTGACCAAATGCTTCAACAATAAGTACTCCAGGCATTACAGGTTGTCCTGGAAAATGACCTTGAACAAAAAAACTTTCTTTTGTGACGTTCACGATGGCTGTAGCAGAATGTAATTTTTTAATATCAACCAGCTCATCTAGTAATAGCATTGGATCTCTGTGGGGCAAAAGTTCTTTTATTTGGTCTTTAGTTAGGCTAGTAGACATATTTCTAATCAATTTTAATATTCTTAATTTTTTGATTTACAAGATCCAAGATATCCCCTGTTATATCGTCTTCTTTCTTTCCCATCACAATGTGTTTTTTTTGAACAATAATCCTTATAGAATTTTTTTTGGAATATTCTTCTAAAATAGGGGTAAGTTTATTTATTAAATTTGTAGATGCCTTAACTCTTTTTTTTGTAATATTGTTAAAATCTTTATTTCTATCTTTATGAAAATTTGATATTTCTTTTCTTAAATCTATAAGACTTTTCTCAAATTCCTCTTTGCTTAGAAGATTTTTTTGAGCTATCAATTTTTTTTCTTTCTCAATAATTTCTTTTTCCCTTTTTTTAAATTTAGTTATTGAAGAGTCGCTTTTTTTTTTTAATTGTCCAATAATTGACTTACCAGCAGTTGATTCTTGCATAATTTTTTCCAGATCAAGATAAACTACTTTTTCACTTGAATATGACGGTAAAGAAACCAAAAAAAATAACAAAATGCTTATAAGTTTCTTTTTCATTAACTCTAAAATGTTGTACCAATATTAAATTGAAAACTCTGGGTTTTGTCGGTATCTACTTTTGATATTGGTTGAGCTAACGTAAAAGTGAATGGTCCTATTGGTGAAAACCACTCTAGACCCACTCCAGTTGAGCTCCTAATTTGACTTGAGTCACCAATAGAATTTGAGTAATCCACTCCCCAAACATTACCTACATCAAAAAAATAATTAAAATCTACAGTCTGAAAACTTGAAAATAGAAAAGGTAAATTTGATTGAAAGTTGAGAGATGCAGCATAATTGCCTCCAATGTGGTCATTGTTATCAACTGGACCTATCCTTCCAGACTCAAATCCTCTTAATCTCTTTCTTGGTAAATTTACTCTTTCAGATATTCTTACATCATCAGATAATCCTGTAACAGATCTTAAATATAAACCTAAACTTGCTGTTATATCATTATATGTATGATATGTATCAAATTGGTAACCGTTTAAAAGCGTATTGCTCTCAGATATCAAAGGTATGTTTTGAATAAACTTGGATTGAAATCCATCAGTTGTTTGAAACCTTTGATTTCTTTTATCTAAATCAAGAGTATAACCTACATCCGTAGTAAAATATGTACCTTCCTGTTTCTTTAAATTAGCACTAGCTGATGAGTTTGTAGTAAGTTGTTCATAAACTGTTCTGAAAGTAGGTTTAAAGAAAAAATCATCATATTGTTCAAAGGCCGTTCCGAAAGAGAAACCTGCATTTGAAGATTTATAACCTGAGTCTTTTAATTTATCTGTGTCTGTAATAAAAATATCTGTGGAGAGAGACTTATCTGAATAATTGAAATTTGGATTTGTGACAGTAAAATTTCCTCTTATACGTTCTTCACTTACTCTTAAACCAGTTGAAAGTTTAATTCCTTTTCCTAGAAAGTTATTTTCTGAAACCGAAAATTGTGCGGTACCACCTTCAGAACCCACGCCTGCTCCTACAAGTACTTCACCTGTTGCTTTTTCTTCAACAGTGATATTTATATTTTTTAAATTCGAATCTGGTGTATCAACAATTTCAGATTTCACATCTTGAAATATATTTCTTGCTTTCAAATTATTTATAGACTTTGCATGTAATAATTTATTAAAAGGATCTCCCTCATCTACTTCTAACATATCTCGTAGTACTCTTTCTTCTGTAATATTATTACCTATAATATTTATTCTTTTTACGTAAAATTTTTCACTTTCTTTCACTTCAAAAGTTATATCTAATTTGTCATTTTCTACTATCTCAGTTTCAATGGAGGCATCTAGGAAATCATATAGTCTGGAAACTGAAATCTTATCAATTTTCTTAACAACTTTATTTAACTTATTTAACGAATATTTTTGATCTTTTAAATCTTTTAAGATCTTTTCTACTTCTTTAAAATCTTTATCATCAAAATCGTCTGGTAAAATAAGTTTTGAGTTTCTAATTGTGTAAACGTTTCCTGAGTCGATATTATAAATCAAATTAAAATGGTTGTCATTGAAAACTGCAGATGAATTTTTAATCTTAACGTTATAAAAACCCTTATTCAAATAAAATTTTTCTAATAGTCTAAGATCAAGATTAATTTGATTAGGATTTAAATATTTCTTATTAGAAATAAATTTCCAAAATTTACTTTCTTCACTAACAATAATATTTTTTAATTTTTTATCTTTATAATATCTATCGCCTGTAAAAATAATTTTCTTAATTAAAGCTTTTTCTCCCAAATTTATATCATATATTAGGTCTACTGTTTCATTAGGATTGTCTTTAATTGTTACATCAACTTTATTAAAATAATAGCCAGCAGTGTTTAAAGAATTTTCAATTTTTTTAATGTCTTGTTTTGCTAAAAACTTAACATATGGGCTTTTTTCTCTCAGACTCAAATTTTTTAAAATAGAGTTTTTTGTTTTTTCAGCCTTTATTCCATTTAGTATAATCTGTTGAACTATTTTTCTCTCCTTGACTTCTACTATCAAAATATCACCCTGAACATCAAATTTGATGTCTGAAAAAAAATTTGTACTGTAAAGTTCTGATAAAATATTATTTAACTGTTCTTCTGAATAGTCTTTACCTAATTCAATTCCACCGAATGTAATTATGGTTTCGCTTGTAATACGATTATTATTTTTTACCTGAATGCTGTTAATGACATCAGCATTAGAGTAAGTGAATGCAAATTTTAAAAATATTAAAATTAAAAATAAGTATTTCATTTTTTGTGGGATATTACACTTAAAGTTCTTGTTTTCAATCTTACAAACTCATTTAATTTTTCAATTTGAGCTAAATTTTTTGGTTTTTGAAGCTTATATTTTGAAAAAAGTGGCAAATTAACTAAATGACAAATTTTTGATGATATATCTAAAAAGTCAATTTTATTTTTTAAAAAAAGACTCACGAGTTCATCGTTAATTGAAACTAAAACTGTATCAAATAAACTATTTTTTTTTGATAATCTATTTAAAATCTTTATCACAGGAAATTTTTTAGTATTAACATTTTGTAAGCTTAGCGTGTTAAGAATATTTAAATCAATTTTTTTTGATTTGATAAATTTATTATTAGCACTACCCATATATATTGAGTTACAAATAGGTATTTGCATATCAGTATCATGTGCAATTATTTTTATTAGTCCATTTTTAAGTTTTACTATCGCATGTATGTAAGACTTAGGATGAATTAAGATATCAAATTTTTTTAATTCAATATCAAATATTTTTTTTGCCTCTATTATTTCAAAAATTTTATTCATTAGAGTCGCTGAATCAACTGAAATCTTTTTACCCATTTGCCAATTAGGATGGTTCACCGCATCCTTTATCTTTATATTTTTTTTTATCTTTTTATTTAGAAAAGGGCCTCCAGAAGCAGTCAAAATTATTTTTTCTATATCTGATTTGTTATAATTTCTGATCACTGACCAAATGGAAAAATGTTCTGAATCCACAGGAATAAATTCAGTTTTGTGCTTTTTAAGTTCTTTTTGAATTAATTCCCATCCACAAATTATTGACTCTTTGTTTGCTATAGCAATACGTTTAGTCTTTTTTATGATTTTTAATGTTGGGTACAAACCTTCTAAACCTGAGATTGCAGACATTGCATAATCAGCCTTGCCCTTTATTTTTTTGTCTACACTATTAAAATTAGGATAAATATTTATTTTTCTTAATTTTTTTTTTAAAATTTCGTATTTTTTATTATCGGAAACAACAACATTTTTTACATTAAAAATTTTTATTTGTTTTAATAAAAGATCAATATTTTTATCTGTTGATAACAAAATGATTTTAAAGTTTTTTTTATCTTTTTTTATAATTTCTAATGTTTGTTTACCTATTGATCCAGTAGATCCTAATATGATAATTTTTTTCATTATTTATAAAAGAGATATTATAATAAAACCAATTGGCAAAGCAAAAATTGTTCCATCAATTCTATCCAACAATCCTCCATGCCCAGGAATAATATTTCCAGTATTTTTAACTTTAGCTTTTCTTTTATAAAAGGAGATAAATAAATCTCCCAGCTGGCAAAATGACGATATAAAAAAAGGTATGAAGACTAAAAGTTCAATTTCTAATCTTACAAAGAGAAGATCATTAAAATAAAAATATATCACAAAAAAACCAACATATGATAAAACAAATGAACCGATTGATCCAGATACAGTCTTGTTGGGACTAATCTTAGTTAATTTTTTTCCACCGAAAGTCTTTCCAAACACATATCCTCCAACATCTGAAAAAACACAAATCATTAATATTGATAAAAAGAAGTATTTATCAATAACAAAAACGTTAAAACAAACTATAAACGCCATTAAAAGATATATCAAAAAAAGTATAATATGAATTATACGATAAATTTTTTTGAGTCTTATTTTTTCAATAATATTTATCCATTCAATCCAGCTAAATATTACAACTATGAATAATATACTCAAAAAAATATAATCGTTTATAAAAGCACTTAAAAATACTGAACACATTAAAAAAAGAGATGAGATAGTTCTTTTGAGTAGTTCTGATTCCATTATATTTTTCCAAAATTTCTTTTTATTTTGCTAAATCTTTTCATGATTTTATTTAAATCTTCATTCTTAAAATCTGGCCACAGTTTTTTTTCAAAAAATATTTCTGTATACGCAGCCTGCCATAAAAGAAAATTGCTAAGTCTTTGGGTGTTTCCTGTTCGTATAAGAATTTCAGGATCTGGAATATTTTTTGTATATAAACTATTGTTAATATCATTTTCTGAAATCCTTTTTTTTTTCTTTATTTTATTAAAAGCATAAACTAATTCTTTTTTAGATCCGTAATTTAACGCTAGATTTATTTGCATTCTTGTATTTTTTAATGTCTTTTTTTCAGCAAAATCCAAAAGTTTGTTAAGTCTTTTTGAGAAATTTTTTTCTCCTAAAATTTTAATTCTTATTTTCTCTTTATGTATTTTTTCTAGTTTTTCTTTAATATAAATTTCTAAAAGATTAAAAAGATAATTTCGTTCTTTTAAAGGTCTTTTCCAATTCTCGGTAGAAAACGCGTACAAAGTTAAAAATTTAACTTGATTTTTGATACAATATCTCATCACCATTTCTACAGTCTTTAGTCCTTCTTTATGTCCTAGATTTCTTGACTTTCTATGTTTTAAACCCCAACGACCATTACCATCCATTATTATGGCCATGTGTTTAACAGAGTTCATATTGTCATTATTTCTTTTTCTTTTAATGAGACTTTTTCATCAATTTTTTTTACAAAATTATCTGTGTAAGTTTGAACTGTTTTTTCAAATTTTTTTTCATCGTCTTCGCTAATTTCTTTTGATTTGAGTTTTTTTTTTAAATCGTCGTTTCCTTCTCTCCTAATATTTCTTATCGAAACTTTACATTTTTCACCCATTGTTTTAATCACTTTTTTAATTTCTATTCTTCTTTCTTCGCTTAAATCTGGAATTGGGAGTCTAATTAACTGTCCATCAATTTGCGGGTTTAAACCTAAATCTGATTTTTTAACTGCAGAATCTATTAATGCAACGTTATTAGAATCCCAAACTTGAATATTAATTACTCTTGGTTCAGGAGTTGTGATAGTTGCTAACTGATTAATTGGCATTTTTTGTCCATAAACATCAACTTTAATTAAATCAAGCATACTTGCATTAGCACGGCCTGTTCTTAAAGATGATAATTCTTTTACAAAAACATCAAATGTTTTTGTCATTTTTTGGTTATATAATTCTTCTTTAAACATTATTCACCAATTTTAATCCTAATAAAATCTTTTATCTTTAAGCTTTTTGAGTCAACTTTATTTAAAACATCTTTGACCTTAAGTTTAGGATCCATAACCCAGTCTTGGGTAAGTAAGCTATTGTCCTCTTTAAACTTATTAATTTTACCAAGACTTATTTTTTCGGCGATTTCTTGTGATTTACCAAGATTTTTTAGTTCCTCCTTTATTATTTCTTTTTCTTTTTCGATAATATCGTTTTTAATATCTTCTTTCTCTATAACCATTGGGTTTAATGCAGCAATATGCATTGAAATTTGTTTTCCAAATTGCTCAATATCTTTAGAGTTCTGTTCAAATTCTAAACTTACAACAACACCAAGTTTGGATAGACTATCTTTTACTACTGAATGGTTGTAAGTGAAAATTTTAGACTTAGGACTTTCGAATGTTTTTGACCTTCCTATAGTAATTTTTTCTCCTATTTTTGCTATCAAATCAATTAAATTTTGAGATACGGTTGATCCATTTTTCATTTTAGTATTATTAAGTTTTTCTAAATCAGAACTTACAGAATTATTTATCTCTCCAATTTCTTTAGTAAAATTCAAAAAATCATCATTTTTAGCTACAAAGTCTGTCTCACAATTAATTTCAATTATAGACGTTTTTTTTTCATCTCCACAAATAAATACGAGACCTTCGTTAGCCTCTCTGGACATTTTTTTTGAAGCTTTTGAAACACCTTTTATTCTCAAAATTTCAATTGCTTTTTCTAAATTTCCTGAAGCCTCCTTTAACGCACTATTGCAATCTTTAAAACCTGCACCAGTTGTACTTCTTAACTTTTTAACACTTTCCAGATCACTCATTTAATTAATTAGTCTTTTTTTTTAATGGAGAAGAAGGATTTTTAGGTGTAGTCAATTTTTGTTCACCATTTTTTTTAACATCTTCAGGAATATTTTTCTTAGCATTATTGATTGTCTCTTTTACTAAAGAACAGTAGAGATCGATTGACCTTCTGGCATCGTCATTGCCTGGTATCGGGAAATCAATACCGTCGGGATCTGAATTCGTATCAAGTATAGC
Organism: uncultured Pelagibacteraceae bacterium; assembly: GCA_902631265.1. Taxonomy (GTDB): domain Bacteria; phylum Pseudomonadota; class Alphaproteobacteria; order Pelagibacterales; family Pelagibacteraceae; genus Pelagibacter. The sequence continues at coordinate 32,192 of CACOXX010000001.1, forward strand.
AATTATTGGAATATTTAATTTTAAGGATTCTTTTATAGCAAGTGACTCATAGTTTGTATCAATAATGAAAACTAAATCTGGAATTTTTTTCATATCAGATATACCCCCTAAAGATCTTTGAAGTTTATCTCTTTGAATACTCATTTTTAAAAGTTCCTTTTTTGTAAAACCTCTATTTTCTGATTTTAAGTCTGTATTAATTTTTTGAAGTTTTTTAATTGAATTTGATATTGTGCCCCAGTTGGTCAACATACCCCCCAACCATCTATAATTTACAAAATATTGATCTGTTGATTTTGCTAATTCAGCGATAGCCTCTGAAGCCTGTTTTTTTGTTGAGATAAATAAAATTTTACCATTATTTGAAATAGTTTCATAAATTTTTTCTAAGGCTTTATTAGTAAGCTCAAGGGTTTGAGTTAAATCAATTATATGAACAGAGTCCCTTTTGCCAAAAATATATTTCTTCATTTTCGGATTCCATCTAAGAGTTTTATGACCTAGATGTACGCCTGCTTCTAAGAGTTGTTGTATAGATAAGTTAGGTATCTTCATAATTTTTTCCGGTTGTACCACCAAAGCTATTTCCATTTAAGGACCGGAGGTTATTAACCAAAAGCTTTGTGCGTATTTTTTAGAGCGTTTTATTAATTTATTGAGGTAAAGGCAAGGGATAAATCAATGAATTGTGGTTGAAATTCCTTGATTCTTAATGAGATTTACAGTTTTTCTATCGATTAAACGCTTATCTTTAAGTTTTACTTTGTAAGCCTTGTCACTTGATACAATATTAATGTTTACCTCAACATCTCCACCCTTTTTTAACATTTTGGACAGCATATCAACTTCATCAACACTTTTAACTTTAAAGCTTATTGAATAAATCGGTTTATTAATAAGATCGTCTAATGAAATTATTTTTTTGACATTTAACCTCGAAGATTGAGGCTCATTTTGTTTAGTAATTTTCTGTATAGTCAAAATTACCGAATTTCCTTCTTTAATCTTATTTCTATTTAATTCGAAAGTGTCAGAAAAAACAAATAATTCAAATATGCTTGATTGATCAGAAAATTTAATTATTGCATATGACGTTCCTTTTTGTGTTTTCTTCTCTTGGATTTTAAGAATAGTTGCGGCTACTGATCCCTCACTAATTTCTTTATCATCATTAATATTTTTGTAAGAAAGAATGTTAAATTCTTTAAATATATCTTGATATTGGTTAAGTGGATGATCCGATATAAAAAAACCAACAGTTTCAAATTCTTTTGCCATTTTTTCCTGAAAACTCCATTCACCAAGATTGTCTACTACTTCGATGTTATTTGTTTCTTCAGTATTAGCAAATAGATCGATTTGATTTAAGGCCTTATTTTCAAAAATATTTTTTGATTTAGATATTAAATTAGGTATTGACTCAAAAATTGATTTTCTATCTTTAAAAATATTATCAAATGCACCTGCTTTTGTAAGAGCTTCCATTTGAAGTTTGTTTATATCTTTCGGATTAACTCTATTTATAAAATCATTTAAGGATTTAAATTTGCCATTTTTTTCTCTTTCCTTAACTATGTTTGAAATAGCCTCATATCCAACATTTTTTAATGCCCCTAAAGCATAATAAAAATTTTTTGTATCAGAATAAAAATCACTCTTACATAAATTTATATCAGGAGATATTATATTTATGTTTAATCTTTTTAGCTCCTCATAGAATTCTCCTAATTTTTTTTGATTTGACATTTCCATTGACATTGATGCGGAAAAAAATTCATTGGTAAAATGAGTTTTTAAATATGCTGTTTGATAAGCAATTATAGCATAAGCTGCAGCATGACTTTTATTAAAACCGTATTCCGCAAAGGGTTCGATTTTTAAAAAAATGCTTGCAGCAACATCTTTGGGAATACCATTTTGATAAGCGCCATCTATAAATCTAGCTTTCTGTTTTTCTAGCTCTGCTCTCTTCTTTTTTCCCATTGCACGTCTTAGAATATCTGCTTCACCTGCAGTGAAACCTGATAAGACTTGTGCAATTTGCATAACTTGTTCTTGGTAAATAATTACGCCATATGTTGATTTCAAAATGTTTTCTAATTTGGGATGCAAATAGTCTGGTGTTCTTTTTCCATGTTTGCAATCATTATAAATAGGAATATTGCTCATAGGACCTGGTCTGTATAAAGCGACTAATGCTATAATATCTTCTAATCTATTTGGTTTCATTTGAGTGAGAGCATCTCGCATTCCGGAACTTTCTAGTTGAAACAAACCAACTGTTTTACCTGAAGACAATAGGTCAAAAACTGTTTGATCTTCATAATTAATTTTCTCTATATTAAAATCAATTTTTTTCTTATTTAAAAGTTTTATAGTTTTGTTGATAACAGTAAGTGTTTTTAAGCCCAAGAAATCAAATTTAATCAGACCAGAGTTTTCAGCTGAATACATATCAAACTGAGTGGAAGGCAAAAGTAAATTAGATGAGCTATCTTTATATAACGGAACAGTATCAATTAATTTTTTGTCTGCAATTACTACGCCAGCTGCATGTGTCGCAAAATTTCTATTTAAACCTTCAAGTTTAAGAGACAGTTTAATAAGTTTATCTACTCTCCTATCCTCATTTATGATTTTTTGTAATCTAGGTTCTGAATTTATACATTCAGTTAAACTCATTGGTCTTGAAGGATCGAATGGTATCATTTTACAAATACTGTCTACAAAACCATACGGAAGGCCCATTACCCTACCAACATCTCTAATAACCATCCTAGCTTTTAATTTGCCAAATGTAATGATGTGAGCTACTGAGTCTTTATATTTTTTGTTAAGATATTCAAAAACTAAATCACGTTTTTCCTCACAAAAGTCAATATCAAAGTCAGGCATAGAAATACGATCTGGATTTAAAAATCGCTCAAAAATTAAGTTAAAATAAATTGGGTCTACGTCAGTAATTTGTAGACACCATGCTACTAATGAACCAGCACCAGACCCTCTGCCTGGTCCAACTGGAATATTGTTGCTTTTAGCCCATATGATATAATCAGATACAATTAAAAAATAACTAGAGTAATTCATCTGACAAATAATATTAATTTCGTGATCTAATCTTTTCTTATATTTCAAAAATTTTTCACCTTTTAAATCCTCACCCTCAAATCTTTCCTTAAACTTTTGAATTAGTCCATCATTTGCATCTTTTTTTAATTGATCATTAGAAGAGATATCACTATTAGTGTTTATATCAGGTAATAGTGGTTTAGAATATTCAGGTCTAAAACTACATCTTAAAGGTAAGTTATAATTGTTTTCTAAAGCTTCAGGAAGGTCATGGAATATTTTTTTCATTTCATCATCACTTTTAAGATAATGATTGTCTGTTAATTTTAGTCTTTGTTTATCATTAATGTAGTTTTTAGAACCAATACAAAGTAATGCATCGTGTGCTTCACTCATATCCTTGTGTAAATAATAAACCTCATTTGTCGCAATGATTGGAGCATTAACTTTTTTTGATATAGAAAGATTAAAACTTTCAAAATTTTTTTCATATAAGTCACCATGTCTTTGAATTTCAATATAAAAGTTGTCACCTGAATTTTTGTTCAAAGAAAAGTAAAGTTTTTCAAGTTCATCTAATCTATCTTTTTGAAAGAGAGAACCTGATAAATTATTAATTCCTCCTGAGAGAATTATAAGATTTTCTGAACATTTAAATAATAATTCAATATTGCAATGTGGTTCTTCTAAATTTGTGTTCTCAAGAAAAGATTTAGAAGACAAATTTATAAGTTCTTTATAACCCTCACTATTTTTGGCAATAATAGGTAATGATCCAATTATATCGTTGAATTTAAACTTAATCTGGGATCCGATTATAGGCTGAGTTTTAGACTTTGAAATTTGTTCTGAGAATTCTAGAGATCCACACAAATTTGATGTATCTGACATTCCAATCGCTTTAATCTTATTTTCTTTGCAATATTTACTAAGTTCATCGATTTTTATGGCACCTTCGCAAATAGAATATTGGGTATGTATTTTTAAGTGATTAAATGTTTTTTTAGATTTTTCCATTAATGGTTTTGATTTTACCATTACTTAAGGAAATTTTATAGTCTGCTTTATTAGCAAAAAATCTATTATGAGTTGCAAATATTATAACACGATCATTGTTTTTTAGTTTAAAGAGTAAATTAAATATTTGATTTGCATTTTCATGATCTAAACTTCCTGTCGGTTCATCAGCTAGTATTATTCTAGGTTTATTTACTATTGCTCTCGATATAGCAATTCTTTGCATTTCTCCTCCTGATAACTCTGATGGATAATGATTAGCCCTATCTTTTAAGCCGACTTTTTGAATTATCTTTAATGATTCTTGTTCTGCTATTTTGTGATTATCATTAGCAGCTAAGCTGGCTATGCAAACATTTTCAATAGCCGTGAAATCAGGCAATAAGTTTTTCTCTTGATAAACAATCCCAATATTACTAGATCTAATTTTGTCGTTAATCTCAATTTCATTATGATTTATATTTCTATTATCAATTTTAATATTTCCTGATGATGGCCTATCTATTAAAGATAATAAATTTAGTAAGGTTGATTTTCCAGATCCAGAAGGTCCAGATAATGAATAAATTTTTCCTTTTTTAAATTTGAAATTTAAATTTTTAAGGACAGTGATTTTTTTTTTATTATCAAATGTCTTTGAAATATTGTTTAATTCTATAATATTACTCATATTTTAAGGATTTAATTGTATCTAATTTTGCTGCTTTATTTGCAGGATATATTGAGACTATACAAGTCATTATAATTGAACAACTTGAAATTAAAAATATTGACCAAAAATCTATTTGATATGGAATAGTGCTTAAAAAATATATCTCCTCTGGAAATAAACTTATATTAAAGACATTGCTAATTAAAATTCTTACTTCCTCAATATAAAGAGAAAAAGTTATACCAAATACAACTCCCATAATTGTTGCTAAAAACCCTATTAAAAATCCAATAAAAAAAAATATTTTTCGTATGGAAAAGTTAGAAACACCAATTGATTTTAATATTGCGATTTCCCTAGTTTTATTTTTTACTAAAATAGTAAGTCCCGAAATGATGTTAAAAGCAGCAACTATGATTATTAAAGATAATATTATGAACATAACATTTCTTTCTACTTTTAAGGCGGAAAATAATGGTTTGTTTAAATCTGACCAGGTAAATATATATTCGTCGGTAAAAATCGACATTAGTTTTTCACGATAAATCTCAATTTTGTCAGCTTTATATAAATAAACCTCTAAGAAATTATTTTCTTTTTTTAAATCAAATAAGCCTTGTAGATCTTTAAGATTAATAAACACAACAGAATTATTAAACTCAGCAAACCTACTATCAAATATAGAACTTATTTTAAAAGTTTTTTGTCGAGGTATGGATCCAATGAGTGTATTTTCACCAGAAGGTGAAATTATTGAAATTCGGTCACCAATTTTTAATTCGAGGTCATAACTTAAATCGCTTCCTATCGATATATTATTCTCTAAGATCTTTTTATCGCCTCTAAAATATTTATTATTTACAATATTCAGTTTTTGAAAGTCATTTTCAGAATAGCCTCTTACTAAAATACCTTTAGTAATTTCATCATTTAAAAGTATTCCCTCTCCATTATTACTTAATATCAAATTTGAAGATATATTTTGTAAAAACTCGTTATCTATTTTTTTTTGCTCTATTTTCTTATCATAGGGTTTTACGATTACATGTGCGTTGAAATTAGTTATTTTGTTTATTAACTCTGACCTAAACCCGTTCATTACAGACATAACTATAATTAAAACTGCCACACCCAAACTTATGCCTAAGAAAGAAAACAAAGTGATAATATTTAAAAAACCATCTTTTTTTCTAGTTTTAAGATATCTAAAAATTATTTTTTTTTCTAAAGTTGAGATCAATTTATTTTTTTGGATTTAATGAAATTAAGGGCTTCTTCAAGACTTACCATCTTACTATCGTTCCCTACTTCTTTAAACTCAACTTTATTTTTATCAGGATTTTTTCCAATTAGAATTTGAAAAGGTATTCCAATTAAATTAAATTTTTTTAACTTTCCTGAAAAATTTTCGTCTGAATCGTCTAAAACTGTTTCAATATTATTCTGTTCTAAAAAATTATTAACTTTAATACCCATTTCGATACTTGTGGTATCATTTTTAGATACAAAACAAATAATTGCACATTCAAAAGGAGAAACTGATACTGGCCATTTCATAACTTCATTTTTCTCATCAAAATTTGCCTCAATTAAGGCACCAACTAATCTTGAAACTCCAATTCCATAAGAACCCATTTTTACAAAAATTTTTTTACCATCTTTATCAACAGCAGCATTCATTGGTTTTGAATACTTATCACCAAAGTAAAAAATATGACCGACTTCTATACCTTTGGTCTCTAACTGATTTTTTTTATCAACCTTATTGTTGAACTCCTTGTTGTCAATTTTCTCATCTGTGACAGCGTAAAATTGGTCATATTCAAGTCTAAGTTTTTTTAGAGACTCTTTTTCTAATTTATAATTATCGTGATTTACCTCAAAAATTCTTTTGTCAGTATAAATTTTACTTTCACCTGTCTCAGCTAAGATAATAAATTCATGTGACAAACTCCCACCAATTGGTCCTGTTTCAGCTGTCATCGGTATTGCTGATAGTTCTAATCTCTTAAAAGTTTTTAAATATGATAGAAAAAATTTGTTATATGAAAATTCTGCATCATCATCACTTAGGTCAAATGAATACGCGTCTTTCATAAAAAATTCTCTACATCTCATTATCCCAAATCTTGGTCTTAGCTCATCCCTAAATTTCCATTGAATATGATACAATAATTGAGGAAGTGATTTATACGATTTTATACTGTTTCTAAAAATATCTGTGACTAACTCTTCATTAGTTGGGCCATATAAAATTTCTCTATTGTGCCTATCTTTAATTCTAAGCATCTCTTCTCCATAATCTTCATATCTTCCACTTTCTTTCCAAATTTCAGAGGACTGTATAGTTGGCATTAATATTTCTTGAGCACCTATCTTATTTTGTTCCTCCCTGACTATTTGTTCAATTTTTTTCATCACTTTAAAACCAAGAGGAAGCCAAGAGTAAATACCTGCTGATGATTGTTTAATCATTCCTAATCGCAACATTAGTTTGTGTGATTTAATTTTTGCCTCGGAAGGATAGTTTTTTAATAATGGAATAAATGATTTTGATAAAAACATTATGTAATTAGATTCCTTAAATTAAGATAATCATACTTTACTAATAGAAATATACCTATAAAAATTATTGATGTAATCAAAGTTGTATATATTAGTTTTTTTATTAATTTGGGGTTTTCGGGAGCTCCAGGATCAACACCCTCAACAAAATTTTTTTTATTTCGATCTACATCTACTGGCAGCAATGAAAAGAAAATTATCCACCATATAAGAACATATATAATAATCGAACCAGTTAAACTCATCAAATTTGAACTATATTAATATTTGTAAAAGGTCTTTTTCCTACTTTATTTTTTGTATATTTTTTACAAACACTTTTAAAAGCATCGATAGCATTTTCTTGTTGTCTGCTATTCGTTAAAGAAAATGTTCTGGCTGTTTTTTCAATTTCATTTTCTAATCCAAATCTAAAGTCTTCAAAATCATTTATTGGGAGCCCCTTAACTGTAACAATTGGTCTATCATGAATATTTCCTTTTGGTGTGACTAGAATAGTTACTTCCATCATTCCATTTATTGAGAGGTTTTTACGCTCTTTAATAGAATTTGAGTCCTCTTCAACACTGATGTTTCCATCTAAATATACTTTTCCTGCAGGTGCTTTATCATAAACAAAAGGTTTTTCAGCTGGAGCTAATTTAACAATATCCCCATTTATAACTCTAACTGGATTGGGTATTTTCATTTCTTTAGCAAAATTAATGTGCTCCTGCATATGTCTGTATTCTCCATGAACTGGTATTACTGATTTTGGTCTTATCCAATTATACATATCTTTTAATTCTTCTCTATTAGGGTGACCGGATACATGTATAAATTCATCTTCTTCCGTAATTACTTCAATACCTTCAATAACTAATTGATTGTGTAATTTAGAAAGTTTTTTTTCATTTCCAGGTATTATTTTAGATGAAAAAATTGCAGTGTCGCCATTTTCAATTGCTACATCTGGATGAGTAAAATTTGATATTCTGCTCATTGCTCCCATAGGTTCCCCTTGAGTTCCAGTGCATAAATAGACTATTTTATCTCTTGATATTTTTTTGGCATCCCTTGGATCAATAGGTTCAATTACATCTTTAAGATACCCACATTGTCTTGCAGCTTTAAAAATTCTATTCATAGACCTTCCCACTAAAGAAATCTGTCTTCCTGTTTTATGGGCACAAAAGAAAATAGATTCCATTCTAGCAACATTTGATGCAAAACATGTAGCTATTATTCTTTTTTTTAACCTTTCAAATATTTTAAGTAAATTTTTTCTTACATCCATTTCCGAACCTGATCTACCGATGCTGAATACGTTTGTTGAGTCACATATCATCGCTAAAACTCCTTCATCACCAATTGACTTTAGTTTTTTGGTGTCTATTACGTCTCCAATTAACGGGTTTGGATCACACTTCCAATCACCAGTATGTAATACACAGCCAAGTGGAGTTTTAATTTTTAGTCCGTTGGGTTCTAGAATGGAGTGAGTCATAGTTATCAGCTCTATATCAAATGGTCCAAGTTTTATGTTACCTCTTAAATTTACTATCTTTAAAAAAGGATGAATGTCTATTTTCTTTTCCTTAAACTTTTCAGTTACTAAAGCTGCAGTAAATGGAGTGGCATATATATTGCATTTAAGATCTGGCCAGATATGTGAAATCGCTCCGATATGATCTTCGTGAGCGTGGGTAAGAACTATACCAAGTAATGACTCTTTTTTATCAACGATAAAACCAGGGTCTGGATAAATTAAGTCAATTCCAGGAACTGTATCATCGGCAAAAGTAACACCAATATCTACAATGATCCACTTATGATTTTCTGGTTTACCATAAGCAAACAGATTTAAGTTCATGCCAATTTCACCTGATCCACCTAGTGGACAAAATAATAATTCATCTTTCATTTATTTAATATTTTATGAGCTTTTATTAATCCTTTTATTGTAAGATTTTTGTCAACCAAAACTTTAAAACTTATATTTGTTTTAAATAAATGCGCAAGACCTCCAGTTAAAATAATTTTAAAATTTTTTTTAGTAATTTTCGAAATTTTAAAAATTATTTTTTCTATAAGACCGCTATATCCCCAATAAAAACCAGACGCTACTGCCTGTTTGGTGTTTTTTCCAATTACTATATTAGTTTTATTTAAATTGATTTTTGGAATTAATTCTGCCTTTGATATTAAATTTTTTAAAGAAAGATTAACTCCTGGAGCGATTATACCACCCCAATAGACATCCCTTATGACAACATCAAAAGTAGTAGCTGTTCCAAAATCTACAACTATAAAATTGTTTTTTTTATTAAAAACACTGATTGCATTTGCCAGTCTATCTGATCCAATTTGTTTTTTATCAACTTTCAATTTAATTATTTTTTTTTTATAAATATTCTTTAATTCAATTATCTTAATTTTTAACTCTCGTTCAAATACCTTCTTAATAATTTTAAAATTAGATGGAACTACACTACAAAAAACAGCTTTATCTTTTATATTAAATTTTTTTAAAAATAAAACTTTTGATTTAATCTTACTATAAATCATTTCATTACTTTTTAAGGCAATTTTTTTTTCAATTTTATTATTTCTAAAAAAAATTTTAGTTTCAGTATTACCAATATCACCAACTAAAATATTATTTTTCTTAGATTGACTCATATTTTAATTTAATTTCATTTAGGATTCTAACTCTATTAACTTTTTTATTAGTAATCTCATACAAACTTGTTGTTTTATAATTCTTTAATTTTGGACTCTTTAATAAGTTCAAGCCTACCCCGACTAATAAATATTTAAAATTCTTGTAAAAAATTGTTTCTTGCAGAATTCCACAAATTTTATACTGTTTAAACAAGATGTCGTTTGGTTTTTTTATTTTTAGATCGTTTTTTATATATCTTGATAAAACCTTTTTTATTATAAGGCAATTTTTATAATTAAACTTATTTAAATTTAGATTATTTGAAATTGAAAAGAAAATAGTTACAAAAAGATTGCCCTTATAGGAAACCCATTTATTTCCATGCCTGCCTCTGCCAGAGCTTTGTAGATCACTAGTAACTATTCCATTTTTAATACCTGACCTAATTTTTCTAATAGCAATATCGTTAGTGCTTTTTACTTTTTTGTATTTAAAAATTTTTAACTTCATTAAATTATAGTGATATTTGAGACAAAATTATTAATTATGTTTGGGTTTATGAAATAAATAAGAATAATTGTAGATGAGACCACAAGTATCATTTTAAGGCCAATGCTATGATTTAAGTCATATTTTTCTCTCTGCTCATCGAAGTACATTACCTTTATTAATCTTATATAATAAAAGGCTGCTATTACCGTTGAGAGCAAACCTACAATTGCTAAAAAATACATAGACTTTTCAATTACAGCCGTAAAAATATAAAACTTTGCAAAAAAACCTGCTAATGGAGGTATCCCTGCTAATGAGAATAAAATGATCATCATAGAAAGTGATAATAAAGGATGATTCTTTGATAAACCCGAAAGATCTTCAACTTTATCGAAATATTGATTTTCTCTTTTAAGCATAAATAGACAACAGAAGAATGCTATATTCATTATTAGATATATAATTAAATATATTATTGAATTTTGAATACCTTCGTTTGTTCCAACACTCAAACCAGCGAGTGCAAACCCCATGTGGCTTATTGAGCTATAAGCAATTAGTCTTTTCAATTTTTTTTGTCCAATCGCAGCTACGGCCCCAAACACCATTGAGCCAATTGATAAAAAAATTATAACTGCTTGCCATTGGTCAAACATTTCAAGGAAAGGTCCGTATAAAAAATTAATAAACACTGTTAATGCAGCGATCTTTGGAAGAATTGCAAATATTACTGTGACAGATGTAGGTGATCCATCATAAACATCTGGAGCCCACATGTGAAATGGTACAGCAGTAATCTTAAATGCCAATCCAACTAAAACAAACACTATCCCAAAAATTATACCGTATTCAATTGACTCGCTGTTTTGATAAATTAAATCAAAGTTTGTAGAGCTTGAAAAACCATATATTAAAGAGCATCCATACAGTAATAATCCTGATGACAGTGCGCTTAATATAAAATATTTTAAGCCTGACTCAGAAGAAAGAATATTATCTCTTTTGAAGGCTGCGAGCACATATAATGCTAGAGATTGAAGTTCCAGACCAACATAAAAAACTATTAAATCATTAGAACTTACCATTACGAGCATACCAAGAATTGAAGATAAAATTAAAATTGGATACTCAATTTTTAAAATATCATTTTGTTTGACATAATTTAATGAACAAAGCATTACAAGGAATGCCGAAATTAATATTATTGACTTGATTAAAGTCGTGAAATAATCGATTTTATAACTGTTATTAAATAGATCTATTGGGAATTGAGGATTTAAATTGATATTTATCGCAAGTCCCACAAGTAAAATTATACAAGAAAAATTATAAATAAATGATTCACTTTTTTTTTTAAATACACCAATCAATAATAGAAATAAAATTGATAATGATAAGAATATTTCTGTGGATATAAAAAAAAGATTTATCATTGATTTTGTAAGTTATAGCTATTTAGTTTATCATTATATTCGTTTAAAAAGTTCTCGACTGATACAGAATATGTATTTGAAAATGGATCAGGATAGAAGCCAAAAAAGATTATACTTAATGCTAATAACGTAAGAATAGATAACTCAACTTTGTTTAAATCAATTATTTTTAATAATTTTTGATTTGTTAGTTCTCCAAATACAATTCTTTTGTAAAGCCACAACATATATGCTGCGCCTAAAATTACACCCAAACTTGCTATTGTTGCCACTAAGAAACTTTTTTTAAATGTTCCCATTAAAATCAAAAATTCACCAATAAAACCAGTTGTTCCTGGTAAACCCAAAGACCCTAAAGTAAATACCATTAATAAAATAGAATATTTTGGCATTACATTTACCAAACCCCCATAATCATTGATACGTCTCGAATGAGTTCTGTCATAAACAACACCTACTGAGAAAAAGAGTGCAGCAGATACAATGCCATGACTAATCATTTGAAATATTCCTCCTTCAACACCTTGTTGAGTGAAAGTAAACAAACCTAATGTTACAAAACCCATGTGAGCTACAGATGAGTACGCAATTAATTTTTTCATGTCGTCCTGCATTAAGGCAACTAACGAAGTATAAATAATTGCAATTAAACTAATAACAAAAATAAATGGAACAAAATATTCTGACGCAACAGGAAATAGTCCAATTGAAAATCTTATAAATCCATATCCTGCCATTTTAAGTAAGATAGCTGCTAATAAAACTGAACCTGCGGTTGGTGCTTCAACATGGGCGTCGGGCAGCCATGTATGCACTGGCCACATTGGTGTTTTTACTGCAAAAGATGAAAAGAATGCTAACCAAAGTAAGTTTTGGTATTTTGGATCAATGCCCAACTTATAAAGTTCTTCTACATCGGTCGTGCCTGCTATCCAATAAATAGATATTACCGCTATTAACATTAAAACTGAGCCAAGAAGAGTAAATAAAAAAAACTTGAATGCAGAATACACGCGTCTTTCTCCACCCCAAATACCAATGATTAAAAACATTGGTATTAAACCTCCTTCAAAAAATAAGTAGAAAATTACCAAATCTAAAGAGCAAAAAACTCCAATCATTAAAGTTTCCATTAATAAGATTGCTATTAAAAACTCTTTAAGTCTATTCTTTATAGATGAGTTAACTGACAAAATACAAAGTGGGGTTATGAAAGTAGTTAAAATGATAAATAATATTGAGATTCCATCTACTCCGACTTTGTAATTGATAAAATCTTTTATCCAGACTCTACTTTCTACAAACTGAAATTCATAACTAGATTGATCAAAAATTAACCATAAGTAAATAGATATTAAAAAATTAATGATTGATACAAATAAAGAAACATACTTGATGCCGGTAATATTTTTTGAATTAATGAAAAAAAGAAATAGTGCGCCAATTGACGGCAAAAGGATTAGTGAAGAAATAATTGGAAAATTCATCATTTGATAATCAAATAAGTCAGTATTAAAGAAAATCCAATCAACATTATAAATGCATATTGATAAATAAAACCATTCTGAAATTTTACTGCTTTTATCGATAAGCCTTTTATAAGATTTGAAATACCATCTGGTCCAAATCTATCTATTGTTAAACCATCAATCTTTTTCCAAAAAAATAGACCTAATTTTTTACAAGGTTCTACAAAAATATAAGAATAAAGCTCATCAAAATACCATTTCTTTTTTAAAAAATTTATTAATGGATAATTAGTTTTTGTAAAATTTTCTAATACACTTTTGTCCTTCAAAAATAGGTAGTAAGAAATCGGTATGCTTAAAGTTACTATAGTTGGGGTCAATAAAATAAACCACAGTGGAGGATGATCTTCACTCAATGGCTCTAAAAATTTAATAGACTCTCCCCAAAAATTAACACTACTTTGATTACCTATTAATAGCTCTTTAAAAAAGAAACCTGCAAAAATTGAGCCTAAACCAAGAATTATAAGTGGCAAAACCATTACCGCTGGTGACTCGTGAACTTTTTCGTATTTGACTTCTTCATTGTTATAATTTCCATGAAAAGTTTTAAAAAATAATCTCCAAGAGTAAATTGCTGTTAACATAGCCGTAACAATTCCAATACCAGCAGCATACATACCTGTTACATTTCCCTTTAAATAAGCAAATTCAATAATTGCATCTTTAGAATAAAAACCAGATAAAAAAGGGAAGCCAGTTAAAGCTAATGTGCCCACCAGCATTAGGGCGTAAGTGTAAGGGATCTTTTTGTAAACCCCGCCCATTTTTTCGATATTCTGTTCGTCTTTAAAAGAGTGTATTACAGAACCAGCTCCTAAAAAAAGTAAAGCCTTAAAAAAAGCATGAGTAAATAGATGAAACATTGCAACGTTATATGCGCCTACACCAGTTGCAAAAAACATATATCCAAGCTGGCTACATGTTGAATAAGCAATTATCTTTTTTATATCGGTTTGGACTAATGCAATTGTAGCAGCAAAAAAAGCTGTACTCATTCCAATAACAGTAATTATATTGAGTGCTAATTCTGAATATTCATAAATAGGGGAACATCTTACAACTAGAAAAACACCTGCAGTAACCATTGTTGCAGCGTGGATTAATGCAGATACAGGTGTTGGCCCTTCCATTGCATCGGGTAACCAAGTATGTAAAAAAATCTGGGCTGATTTTCCCATTGCACCTATAAATAACAATATACAAATTAAATCTATTGATTTAAATTCAAAACCAAGAAAATTTATATTTTTTGCATTCAAAGTTTGAATTTGATTGAATACCTCATTGTAATTAACTGTTCCAAAATAATAAAAAATTAAAAAAATACCAAGAGCAAAACCAAAATCTCCAACTCTATTTACTACGAAAGCTTTAATAGCGGCCGCATTTGCGGCTTTTTTTTTAAACCAAAAACCAATTAAAAAATACGAACAAAGACCTACTCCTTCCCATCCAAAGAATAATTGTAAAAAATTGTCTGAAGTAACCAGCACTAACATTGCAAATGTAAATAAAGATAAATAAGACATGAACCTTGGTTTGTGAGGATCGTGAGACATATAACCAATTGAGTAGATATGAACCAACGCTGAAACAAGCGTAACCACAACCATCATGAGTGAGGATAATGCATCTACTTTTATGGACCAATTTACATTTAAAGTGCCTGAGTTTATCCAACTAGAGATTAATAAATTATTTGAGTATCCATAATTTAATACTTTAAAAAAAACTATTATTGAAAGGATAGAAGAAATACTTACAAAAAGACTTGTCATAAATTGAGAATATTTTTGGTCAAATTTATTTCCAAAAAAACCAGCAATAAATGCACCTAGCAATGGTAAAAAAATTATGAGATATTCCATATTAACCCTTTAGATTTTCAATTTCTTCTACTCTTATTGTTCCTGCGTTACGATAATAGACTACGATTATTGCCAAACCGATAGCTGCCTCTGCTGCTGCAACAGTCAAAATAAATAAAGTAAATATCTGGCCAGATAAGTCTTGAAGAAATATTGAGAAAGATACTAGATTAATATTTACTGCTAGTAATATTAATTCTATACTCATTAAAATAACAATTACATTTTTTCTATTTAAAAATATCCCAATTACACCAATAGTAAAAATGATTGCCCCTAATGTAAGATAATGTCCAAGAGAAACTTCAAACATCTATTTTAACTCCCTCATTTGATTTAACTTCTACTAACTCAACACCTTGATTTTTTTCTCTAGATATTTGGCTAAAATAATTTTGTCTTTTAACTCCTTCTCTTTTTCTAAATGTGAGAACGATTGCTCCAATCATGGCTACGAGTAATATCATCCCTGAAATTTGAAATAGATGAATATATTCTGTATATAAAACACTCCCAATGGTATGAGTATTTGTAGGATTAGAAATCAGATTATCAGAAAAGTTTTCGATAATGTCAGGTTTGTACTTCCATCCTCCAATTACAATAATCAATTCAAAAAAAATTATCAAACTTACAATTAATCCTATAGGTATGTGAGTACTTGTATCACTTGATTTAAACCATTGATTTTTTTGCTGAGCAACGTTCAGCATCATTACAACAAATAGAAATAAAACTGCAACAGCCCCAACATAAACAATTAACATTATCATTCCTAAAAATTCCGCACCTATCATAATAAAAAGGCACGATATCGATATAAAATCCAATATTAAAAAAAAAACAGAATGAACTGTATTCTTAGACACAGTTACCATTATTGCAGAAATTATTGCAACAAATGAAAAAAAATAAAAAAATATAGCGTGTGCTAACATTTGCTATTATCTATAAGGGTTATCAGCTTTTATATTTGCAGCTAAAACATTCTCCCATCTGTCTCCATTTTCTAAAAGCTTTTCTTTGTTGTAATAAAGCTCTTCCCTAGTATGTGTTGCAAATTCAAAGTTAGGACCTTGCACTATAGCATCAACCGGACACGACTCTTCACACAAACCACAATAGATACATTTTAGCATATCAATATCGTATCTAGTTGTTTTTCTACTTCCGTCTTCTCTTGCTGTAGACTCTATTGTTATTGCCTGAGCTGGACAAACAGCTTCACAAAGTTTACATGCTATACATCTTTCCTCGCCGTTTGGGTATCTTCTTAAGGCGTGCTCTCCCCTATATCGTGGTGAAATCTTGCCTTTTTCAAAAGGATAATTAAGCGTTTTTTTTGGTTTAAATGACTCCTTTAAAGCTATCAACAAACCTGTCAAAAAATCTATTAAAAATACTGTTTTAAATATTCGAATTATATTCATAGTTTAATATACAGGTAATAAGTCAAAATATAATAAATAACCAGAAGTTAATACCACCCAAATTAACGAGAAAGGTAGAAAAACCTTCCATCCAAGCCTCATAAGTTGGTCATATCGATATCTTGGCACAATAGCTTTAATTAGTGCAAACAAAACAAACAAAAATAAAATTTTTAATATTAGCCATACTGGTGGAGGTACCATTTCAAACAATGGGGTATCCATTGGTGCTAACCAACCTCCCAGAAAAAGAATTGACCCAAGTGCACACATAAGCAAAATATTTGCATATTCACCCAACCAAAACATTGCATACATCATACCGCTATATTCTGTTTGATAACCCGCAACTAATTCAGCCTCTGCTTCAGGTAAATCAAATGGTGGTCTATTTGTCTCTGCAAGCGATGAAATAAAGAAAATTACAAACATTGGGAATAAAGGAATTACAAACCAAATTTTCTCTTGAGCTAAAACTATATCACTTAAGTTTAACGAACCAACGCACAATAAAACATTGATGATTATCACTCCAATAGAAACTTCATAAGAGACCATTTGTGCAGCAGATCTTATTGAGCCTAAAAATGGATACTTTGAATTTGAGGCCCAGCCGCCCATTATTATTCCATAAACACCCAAAGAAGAAATTGCAAATATGTAAAGGATACCAACATTAATGTCAGCCAAAACATAATCTTCACTAAAAGGAATTACTGCCCATGCAATAAGAGCTAAAGTCATTGTAACTATTGGGGCTAAAATAAAAATGACTTTATTCGAACTTGCGGGTATTATAATTTCCTTAAAGATATATTTAAGCGCATCTGCCAAAGTTTGAAATAAGCCGAAAGGACCTACTACATTTGGCCCTCTTCTTTTTTGAACAAAAGCCCAAATTCTTCTATCA
Organism: uncultured Pelagibacteraceae bacterium; assembly: GCA_902631265.1. Classification (GTDB taxonomy): domain Bacteria; phylum Pseudomonadota; class Alphaproteobacteria; order Pelagibacterales; family Pelagibacteraceae; genus Pelagibacter. The sequence goes on from CACOXX010000001.1 coordinate 49,804, forward strand.
AGCCACACAATCATTGCTACTGATACAAGAACAGGAATTAAAACATAAAGTATTTTGTAGATTTCAGAAAATAATAAATTTATGTATTCCATTTAACCATCAGTTCCAGTTTTCAAAGAAACAAGTTTTAAATTTCTGCATTCTGCCATTGTCTTTGAAGATCTTGCTATAACGTTAGTGAAATAATAATCAATTTTATCGACGAAAATTTCTTCGTTTGTAAAATCATTTTTTTCTATTTCAGCGGTTTTTTTTGTTTTTTGATTGAGATAATTTAAAAGGTTATCTATAAGTTCTTGTTTATTTGTATAAAGACTTTTGCCCTTAAGTTTCTTTGATAATTCATTAACAATTTCCCAATCTTCCTTTGCTTCACCAGGTGGATAGGAAGCCTTAAAAGCTAATTGTAAGTTACCCTCAAGATTAGTGAAATATCCATCTTGTTCTGTATATGCCGCGCTAGGCAATATTAGATCTGCCATTTCAGCTCCCCTGTCACCATGAGTTCCTATATAAACAATAAATTCATTTTTCTTTTTGATATTCAAATTATCCTGACCAAATAAGAAGACTAATTCAAATTGATTTGATAACACATTATCTATAGTTTCATTGTCTAAAATATCCAAATCATATGCACCAACAGTTGATGCATTATTAGAAAGGACGTTTAAAGCATTCCAATCATCGTTTATTTTATTATTTTCTGATAAAAATTTTTTCATTCCCTCAAATAAGTACTCTGAGGAGTTAAGTTTAAGAGCTGATTGTCCAAAAATAACAATAGGATTTTTTGCAGAAATTATTTTTTTTGAGATTTCGTGTTCATTTAAAATTATTTTTTTTAACTCATCAGTGTTGCTTGATATTACTTTATATGGATATGTTAAATCCCCAACATCATTCAAAGAATAAATTTCCATATTATTCTTTAAATAACTTTTTCGTATTCTTGAATTCAAAATTGTTGCTTCATGACGTGGATTAGTCCCAACCAAAAGAATAAAATCTGATTTCTCTATATTTGAAATTTGGGTATTAAAAATATAATTGGTTCGTGAACTATTATTTACATAAGTTTTTACAGGTCTTGAGTCCAAGTTTTTACAGTTCAAAATTTTATTAAAAAACTCTTTAACAGAAAATAGAGTTTCCATATTCGTAAGATCACCAGTTATACATCCAATTTTATCAGAATTTGTGCTTTTAATTTTATCAGTTAAGATCCCATAAGCATCCTCCCATGAAATTTTTTTAAATCCATCATTAGATCTTGTATAAGGAGTATCAAGTCTTTGATATTTTAAGCCATCGCATGCATAACGAGTTTTATCTGATATCCACTCCTCATTAATGCTTTCATTAATTTTTGGAAGTATACGCTTCACTTCCCAACCATATGTATCAATTCTTATATTTGAACCAACTGCATCCATAACATCGATCGACTCTGTTTTTTTTAATTCCCATGGTCTAGCTTCAAAAACATATGGCTTCGATGTTAATGCGCCAACTGGACACAAATCAATGACATTGCCTGATAGCTCTGACTCCATAGATTTTTCTAAATATGTAGTTATTTGAGTATCTTCGCCTCTACCAATTGCTCCAATTTCAGAAACACCAGCAACTTCAGTTGCAAATCTTATACACCTTGTACAGTGAATGCATCTAGTCATTTGAGTTTTGATAAGAGGACCCATATATTTTTCAGGAACAAATCTTTTATTTTCTTTAAATCTTGATTTATCAATTCCATAAAACATTGATTGATCTTGTAAATCGCATTCACCTCCTTGATCACAAACTGGACAATCGAGTGGGTGGTTTGCTAATAAAAATTCCATAACGCCTTTTCTTGCTTTTTCAACAAACTCAGTATTTGTTTTAATATTCATTCCATCCGCTACAGGCATTGCACAAGATGCAACCGGTTTTGGGGATTTTTCAATCTCAACTAGGCACATTCTACAGTTTCCTGCAATTGAAAGTTTTTCATGATAACAAAATCTTGGTATTTCAGCTCCAGCTTGTTCACATGCCTGCAAAACTGTTAAGCCATCTTCTACTTCTAATTCGTTATTATTAACTTTTATTTTGGGCATTATCTTTTTCTAATAAGTGTTGATCTACTAGGTATGGGATATCTTTATTTGACTTAATTAATGGATCAAAATTATTTCTTTTTATAATCTCTTTTTTGAAATTTCTTAAAAGACCTTGAACTGGCCAAGCAGATCCTTCTCCAAAAGCACAAATGGTATGACCTTCAATCTGTTTTGTAACATCAAATAACATTTCAACTTCCTCTCTCGATGCTTCTCCTTTAGCCATTCTTTCTAAAATTCTCCACATCCAACCTGAACCTTCTCTACAAGGAGTACATTGACCACAACTTTCATGTTTATAAAATCGCGCTATTCTTGCAAAACATTTAATAATATCTTGATCTTTATTAATTACGACTATTCCTGCGGTCCCTAACCCACTTTTATTTTCAACCAATGCGTCAAAATCCATAGTTATCTTTTCTGAAATTTCTTTATTTAACAAGGGCATTGAAGAACCACCTGGTATAACTGCTTGTAAATTTTCCCATCCACCTACTACTCCACCTGCGTGGGTTTCAATTAAATCTTTCAAAGGAACTCCCATTTCCTCTTCAACATTACAAGGTTTGTTTACATTTCCAGAAATACAAAAAATTTTAGTTCCAGTATTTTTTGGTTTGCCTAATGATGCGAACCATTTAGAACCTTTTCTTAAAATTGTAGGAACAACCGAAACAGTTTCAACATTATTAACTATAGTTGGACAACCATATAATCCAACTAGCGCAGGAAAAGGTGGTTTTAATCTTGGTTGACCTTTGTTACCCTCAATACTTTCAAGCAAAGCTGTTTCTTCGCCACAAATGTATGCTCCAGCCCCGTAATGAATGTAAATATCTAAATCCCAACCAGTTCCAGAAGCATTTTTACCAATTAAATTATCTTTATAAGCCTCATCAATTGCTTTTTGCAATTCTATGCCCTCGTTATAATATTCACCCCTTAAGTAAATATAACATTTATGTGAATTAACTGCGTAAGCTGCAATCAAACAACCTTCTAAAAGTTTGTGAGGCTCAAATCTTAGAATATCTCTATCTTTACAAGTGCCTGGTTCAGACTCATCTGCATTAATTACAAGGTAGTGAGGCCTCGACCCAACTTCTTTGGGTGCAAAAGACCATTTTAAACCTGTTGGGAAACCTGCGCCACCTCTCCCTCTTAATTCTGATTTTTTTATTTCATCAATAATCCAATCTCTCCCTTTTTCACATAAATCTTTAGTATTTGTCCAGTCACCTCTTTTTTTTGAAGAGATTAAGTCAGCTCCCAAATCATTATACAAGTTTTTAAATATTCTATCCTCGTCCTTAAGCATTTTTTAAATCCAATAATGTTTTTCTGTTGTTTTCAGGTTCTGAGTTAATTCTTCCTCTATAAGATCCTGGTTTTGGTTTTTTACCCGTAAGCACTTCATCGATAATTTTTTCACTTTGTTTAATATCTAAATCTTCATAATAATCATTGTTAATTTGCATCATTGGAGCGTTAATACAGGCACCAAGACATTCTACCTCTGTCCAAGAACAATTACCATTCTCAGACAATACATTTTCTTTTTCAGATATTTTTTTTTTACATATATCTACAATCTTATATGCCCCTCTGATCATACAAGGAGTTGTAGTGCAAATTTGGACATGAAAATTTCCTACAGGTGAAAGATTATACATTGAGTAGAAAGTGGCTACTTCGTAGACTTTGATATAGGGCATATTTAAAAACTTTGCGATATATTTAATTGCTGATAAAGGTATCCAGTTATTGTGTTGCCTTTGAGCAATATACAATAAAGCCATCACAGCACTTTTTTCTTTTCCCTTCGGATAATTTAATAAGATTTTTTTTGCTGCTTCCAAACTTTGTTGACCAAATTCAAATTTTTCAGGTTGATCTTTTGAAATTTTTTTTAAACTCATCTGTCAATTTCCCCGAACACGATGTCTAATGAACCTAATACAGCTGGTACATCAGCTAACATATGTCCTTTAATTAAATAATCCATTGCTTGAAGATGAGAGAATCCAGGTGCTCTAATTTTACATTTATATGGTTTACTAGAACCATCAGAAATTAAGTAAACACCAAATTCACCCTTGGGTGCTTCTACTGCAGTATAAATCTCATCTTTTTTTACTCTGTAGCCTTCTGTAAATAGTTTAAAATGATGAATTAATGCTTCCATCGACTCTTTTATTTCTTTTTTAGGTGGAGGAGTGATCTTGTTATCTTGAGATTTTACAGGTCCTTTTGGTAACTGTTCTAAACATTGTTTAATTATTTTTACACTTTCCCTCATTTCCTCAACTCTACAAAGATATCTGTCATAACAATCTCCATTTTTTCCAATTGGCACTTTAAATGATAACTGTTCGTAACAATCGTAGGGTTGGGATTTTCTTAAATCCCAAGCAACACCTGAACCTCTCATCATTACACCTGAAAATGAATAATCTAATGCATCATCTTTTGAAACTATTCCAATATCGACATTTCTTTGTTTAAAAATTCTGTTATCAGTAAGTAAAGTCTCTAAATCATCTATAATTTTTGGAAACTCATTACAAAATTTTAAAATATCAGCATCTAGACCTCTTGGTAAGTCTTGGTGTACACCTCCTGGTCTAAAATAATTTGCATGTAATCTCGATCCTGAGACTCTCTCATAAAATTCCATAAGTTTTTCTCGCTCCTCGAAACCCCATAATGAAGGAGTTAAGGCGCCTACATCTAAAGCTTGGGTAGTAATGTTTAATATGTGGCTTAATATTCGACCAATCTCACAAAATATAACTCTAATGTATTGACCTCTAATTGGGACTTCGATATCTAAAATTTTTTCTATAGCTAAAGCAAAAGCATGCTCTTGATTCATTGGTGCCACGTAATCAAGTCTATCAAAATAAGGTATTGCTTGAGAATAGGTTTTATTCTCAATCAATTTTTCTGTACCTCTATGAAGCAAACCAATATGGGGGTCAGCTTTTTCTACAATCTCTCCATCTAACTCTAATATCAATCTTAAAACTCCATGCGCAGCCGGGTGTTGTGGTCCAAAGTTAAGATTAAGTGTCTTTGTTTGTTTACTCATTGTTTTTTTTAATTTCTTTAATGTATTCAGTTCCTTGCCATGGACTATTATAATCAAAATTTCTATAGTCCTGTTCTAGTTTTACTGGTTCATAAATTACCTTTTTTTTCTCCTCGCTATATCTAACCTCTTTATGCCCAGTGATTGGAAAATCTTTTCTTAATGGATATCCTTCAAATTCATAGTCTGTCAAAATTCTTCTGAGGTCTGGATGATCTTGAAAATCAATACCATACATGTCAAAAACTTCTCGTTCCATCCAATTTGCTGATGGAAAAATACCTGTGATTGAAAAAACTTTTTCATTTTCGTTTAACGGAAAATCAACAACTATTCTTTTGTTAAACTCATGGCTAAGCAACAAATAAATCATTCTAAATCTATTTTTTTTATTTGGGTAATCTACTGCAGTTATATCTATCAACTGCTTAAATTTCATATCAGGATTTGATTTTAAAAATAAAAGAACTTCTTTAAGATCATCTTTTTCTATAGAAACATTTAATGTTTCGTGTACAATTTTTGATGAACTCACTTTAGTATTAAGTTCTGAATTTATTTTTTTTTCTAAATCTGTAATATTTAACATTATCTGCTTATTGAACCTTGGTCTCTTATCTTTTTTTGTAATTGCATAATCCCGTATAATAAAGCCTCAGCTGAGGGAGGGCATCCTGGTACATAAACATCAACTGGGACAACTCTATCGCATCCTCTAACAACAGAATATGAATAATGATAGTAGCCACCACCATTTGCGCAGCTTCCCATAGATATCACATATCTTGGTTCAGGCATTTGATCATAAACTTTTCTTAACGCGGGAGCCATTTTATTAGTTAAAGTTCCAGCAACAATCATTACATCTGATTGTCTTGGTGAAGCTCTTGGTGCAGCTCCAAATCTCTCAAGGTCATATCTTGGCATAGATGTTTGCATCATTTCTACTGCACAACAGGCAAGTCCAAATGTCATCCAGTGCAACGAACCTGTTCTAGCCCAGTTTACCAAATTATCTAAAGAAGTTGTTATAAAACCTTTATCCGCAAAATCTTTTGCAAGTTGTTTAAATTCTTTTGGAATTTGATCTTCTTTCTCTTTTAAGTTCATTCCCAGTCCAAAGCCCCTTTCTTCCACTCATAAATAAATCCTACAGTTAAAATAAACAAAAATATCATCATTGACACAAAGCCAAATATTCCAATTTTTCCTAAAGAAATTGCCCATGGAAAAAGGAAGGCTATTTCTAAATCAAATATTATAAATAATATTGCCACTAAATAAAATCTAACATCAAACTCCATTCTGGAATCATTAAAAGGTTCGAAACCACACTCATAAGCAGATAATTTTTCCGGATCAGGGTTTTTAGGCGCAAACACAAAATTTAGGAAAATGAACCCAATACTTAGAAGTAGAGCAACTCCAAAAAATATAATAATTGTCAGATAGTTATTTAAAAAATCTCCGTACATATTCATTTATATATAATCTTTTTAATTAAATGAAAGTGCAGTTAAGTCACGTTATTGGGGGCTAATTTGTTGAAAGATTTGTGTTATTGATAATTATTATCAAAAAACTGGCGGGAGTGACGGGACTCGAACCCGCGACCTATCGCGTGACAGGCGATCGCTCTAACCAACTGAGCTACACCCCCATTTCTAATTTTGGTGGGCGGTAAAGGACTCGAACCTTTGACCCCCTCGGTGTAAACGAGATGCTCTACCAACTGAGCTAACCGCCCTTACCAAAAACAATGTTTTTTATATCTTTTAGTACCAATACGTCAAGTTATATTAATTTAATTTATTAATCTTTTTATATCTTTTTTTACTTCATTAAAAACAGTAAACCAATCATCTTGTGTTTTTTGTCTATATATTTTTATAGAGTTATACCATGGTGAATAGTTGACATCATGTAACCATCTCCATTCACAATTTTTTTGCAAAAGTAAAAAAGTTTTTTTACCAAGTGCACCTGATAAGTGAGCAATCGAAGTATCACAAGTAATTACTAAATCTAAATTTTCGATGATAGCGGCCGTATCTACAAAAGGTACATCTTCGTCAAAATTATCTATAACATTTAATTTAATTTGATTACTTAATTCATTTATTTGGCTTAGACCATTAATCTTTTGTAAACTATACAACTTTATCTTATTAATTAATGAAATATCATTAAAATATTTTAGTTTGAAAGATCTTCCTTTATCAAAATCAGGATTTGGACTAGCCTGCCAATTAATTCCAATATTTAAAAACTGATGATCGAAAGTTTTTTTCCATCTAGCAATCCTTTTTTTATTTGCAAAAAAATATTTATTATTAAATGGAATATTTTTTAGAGTGGTAGAAAATTTAAATGGTAGGGAAAGTAAAGGACAATGAATATCAAAGTCAGGGAGATTTTCATTATTTGAAAAAATATAACTATCAAAATTTGACTCTTTAAATAATTGAACTAATCTTTTATCGACTTGTAATATAGCTTTTTTTGCCTTCGATTTTATTAAATTGAAATATCTCACAAAATGAATATTATCACCTAATCCCTGCTCCCCATGAATTAAAATAATTTTATTATCTAAATTATCAATTCCATTCCAGCATGGTTGATTGAATTCTCTTTTTGGAGATGGAAAGTTTGTTGTTCCCCAACGATGTTCATAATTTTTCCATCCGTTTTTATAATCACCAATTTTTAATTGTGTTAAAGCTTTAAAAAATAGAGAATTTGAATATTTTGGAGTTATCTTTAGAGCTTCATCAAAATCTTTAATTGCATCATTAAATTTAAATAGCAAGCTCTTTACCACGGCCCTGTTGTGATATGCGGTATAATGATTTTTATTAATTGAAATTGCCTCATTTAAATTTTCAATTGACTGATCTAGCTTATTAATTTCCTTGTATAAAATCCCAAGATTAAAAAAGGCATTATAGTTATTTTTATCAATTGAAATCGCTTTTTTATAGTCGGAGATAGCATTTTCTATATTATTTAGTTTAAAATTTACAACACCTCTATTTGAATAACATTCAGAGTTATTTGGATTTACTTGTAAAGATTCATTAAATAATTTTAGAGACAAATCATAATTTTTCTCATCTGACTCAATTATTCCAAGAAGTCTTAAAATTTGCGGGTTTCTATCTATTTTAAGTAAATTAATATAAATTTTTTTAGCTTCATGAGGTTTATTTTTTTTTTGAAGATCAACCGCTTTTAAAGCTAGTTTATTAAAATCGTCCATCTCAACATAATAATAAACAGAATAAGCTAATTTACTAATTAAAAATTACGAAAATTACTGAATACTTGCTTGAGTTTTTTCAGATTTTTTGTTTTCTGAAATTTTATCTACCTCGACCCAGTCAGTTGGTTTAAGTTCTTTAGTCAGTGCAATTTTTAAAACTTCGTCAGCTGTATTCACGGGAGTTATTTTTATATCGTCAATTACTTTTTTAGGAATATCTACTAAATTTTTTTCGTTATCTTTTGGAATTAATACTTGTTTAATGCCAGCTCTGTGCGCCGCTAAAAGTTTCTCTTTTAATCCACCAATTGGTAAAACCTGACCTGTAATTGTAACTTCACCAGTCATTGCAATTTCTCTTTTAACAGAAATTTTAGTAATTGATGAAACAATTGATGTTACCATAGCTATGCCGGCAGATGGACCATCTTTGGGTGTAGCGCCTTCCGGAACATGAATATGAAAATCTTTTTTCTCAAATGTTGGAGGAATAATTCCAAATTCTAAGCATTTAGATCTTACAAAAGATTTTGCTGCTTTAACTGACTCTTGCATTACATCGCCTAATTTACCAGTAATCTGCATACGACCTTTTCCAGGCATATTAACAGTTTCAATTTTCAAAATCTCACCACCAAACTCTGTCCAAGCAAGACCTGTTACTATTCCAACTTTATTTTGCTCTTCAAGCTCACCAAATTTAAATTTTTTGACACCTAAAAAGTCACCTAAATTTTTATCATTAACAGTCACTTCATTACTCTCATTATTAACAACCTTTTTAACAACCTTTCGGGTAATTTTAGAAATTTCTCTTTCAAGATTTCTTACTCCTGACTCTCGTGTATAATATCTAATTATATCCTTTATAGTACCGTCAGATAAATTCATTTCTCCATCCTTAACACCGTTATCTTTAATTTGTTTAGGTAGTAAATATTTATTAGCTATATTGATTTTTTCATCTTCGGTATATCCTGGTATTCTTATAACTTCCATTCTATCTAATAGAGGTGGAAGTATATTTAAGGTATTTGCTGTTGTTACAAATAAAACATCAGATAAATCATAGTCCACTTCTAAATAGTGATCATTAAAAGCCGTATTCTGCTCTGGGTCTAAAGCTTCCAATAAAGCTGAAGATGGATCACCTCTGTAGTCATTTCCAACTTTGTCTATTTCATCAAGTAAGAACAATGGATTTTTTGTTCCTGCTTTTTTCATCATTTGAATAATCTTTCCAGGCAAAGAACCAATGTAAGTTCTTCTATGACCGCGCACTTCCGCCTCATCCCGTACTCCGCCTAGTGACATTCTTACAAATTGTCTATTGGTTGCTTTCGCTATTGATTTTCCTAGAGATGTTTTTCCAACCCCTGGGGGCCCAACTAAACACAATATAGGGCCTTTTAATTTATTCATTCTTTTTTGAACAGCTAAAAATTCAATAATTCTTTCTTTAACTTTTTCAAGACCAAAATGATCTTCATCTAAAACTTTTTGGGCCTTATTTAAATCTATTTCAATTTTATCTTTTTTAAACCATGGTAAATCTATCATCCAGTCCAAATAATTTCTAACAACTGTAGCTTCAGCAGACATCGGGCTCATATTTTTTAATTTTTTAAGTTCAGATAGACATTTTTTTTCAACATCCTTTGGCATTTTAGCTTTAAGGATTGCTTTATTTAAGTTTGATGTTTCATCTTTTCCATCTTCGATTTCTCCCAACTCTTTCTGAATTGCTTTTAATTGCTCGTTCAAATAATACTCTCGCTGCGTTTTTTCCATCTGCGTCTTAACACGACCTCTAATTCTTTTTTCCACTCCAATAATACTTGTTTCATTTTCCATAATCTTAATAATTAGATTCAATCTTTTCTTGACATCTTGAGTTTCGAAAATTTGTTGTTTTTCAGAAATTGATGTATTTAAATGAGATGCGATATTATCTGCAATTTTTGATGGGTCTTTTAAAACTTTAATGTTATTAATTGTTTCGCTTGAAATTTTTTTATTAATTGATGTCAACTTTTCAAGTTTTTTTACAGCTGATAGGGCTATTGGCATTAAATCATCTTCTTTATCTATTTGATCATTCACTTTTTCATATGAGCAAGTTATAAAATCTTTGTTATCGCTATAATTAGTTATTTTCACACGATTAATTCCCTCGACAAGTACTTTAACAGTACCGTCTGGTAGTTTTAAAAGTTGAAGTATGTTGCTTTCGCAACCATAAGTAAAAACATCATTTTTGGTTGGATCGTCAACTTCTGAATTTTTTTGAGTTATTAAAATAATTTTCTTCTCTTTTTTCATCACCTCATTGAGAGCATTAATTGATTTATCTCTCCCTACAAATAATGGAATCACCATATTTGGAAATACTACAATGTCTCTCAAAGGTAATAACGGTAAATTAAATTTTACTTCCATCATCTAAATATGGATATTAAATTAAAATTTGCAATACTTATTTATTGTTTGTTAACTATATTTATGCTGCAGATGTTTTAGACTTTTCTTTATCTTTATCTTTTTGAGCATTTTTAGAATGGACAATAATTGGCTGGCTCTGCCCTTTGGCCGCACCTAAGTCGATTATAACCTCATTTACATTATCCATACTTGGTAAATCAAACATTGTTTTTAAAAGTATACTTTCTAGAATCGATCTTAACCCTCTCGCTCCTGTTTTTTTATTAATTGCTTTTTGAGCAATTTCTTTAATTGCTGTATCTTTAAATATAAGTTTAGCTCCTTCTAACTTAAACAACTCTTGATATTGTTTAATTAGAGAATTTTTAGGTTCTTGTAAAATTTTTATTAAAGATTTTTCATCTAAATCCTCTAAAGTCGCTATTATTGGCAGTCTTCCTATAAACTCCGGTATCAATCCATATTTTAATAAATCTTCTGGCTCCAAACTTTTCATCCATTCACCTGTTTTTTTATCTTCGGTATTTTTAACTTCTGCCCCAAATCCTATTGAAGATCCTTTATCTCTTTGTGAAATTATTTTATCTAGACCCGCAAAAGCTCCTCCGCAAATAAATAAAATATTTGTTGTATCTACTTGTAAAAATTCCTGTTGAGGATGTTTTCTTCCACCTTGGGGTGGTACGCTTGCGATTGTGCCCTCCATTATTTTTAATAATGCCTGTTGAACACCTTCTCCTGAAACATCTCTTGTAATAGAAGGGTTTTCTGATTTTCTGCTAATCTTGTCTACTTCATCAATGTAAACTATTCCTCGTTGAGCCTTTTCAACATTATAATCAGCAGCCTGTAAAAGTTTTAAAATTATATTTTCAACATCTTCTCCCACATATCCAGCTTCAGTTAAAGTTGTTGCGTCTGCCATTGTAAAAGGAACATCTAATATTCTTGCTAATGTTTGTGCCAGTAAAGTTTTTCCACATCCAGTTGGGCCAATTAATAATATATTTGATTTAGCTAATTCAACGTTTTTACTTGTTTTGTTTTCGTAATTTAATCTTTTGTAATGATTGTGAACAGCTACAGATAAAACTTTTTTTGCAAGTTGTTGGCCAATTACATAATCATCTAGAACTGAACAAATTTGTTTTGGAGAAGGCAAACCATCTTGATGTTTTACAAATGTATCTTTGTTCTCCTCTTTAATTATGTCCATACATAATTCAACACATTCATCACATATGAAAACTGTTGGCCCTGCAATTAATTTTCTTACTTCGTGTTGGCTTTTGCCACAAAAAGAACAGTATAAAATGTTTTTACTACCTGACATATTTTTTTAAATTGTTAAAACGAATCATTACTACTACTTTATTATAAAATGTGTTTATGAGGCAAGTGTAGTGTTTAGATTGAGCTATATCTTGTGGAATACTACGATCTTTTTTCAACAACTTGATCTATCAAACCAAATTCTTTAGCATTTTCGGACGTCATGAAATTATCTCTTTCAAGAGCAATTTTAATTTCATCCTCGCTTTTTCCAGTGTGTTTGGAATATATTTGGTTCAATCTTTTTTTAAGAGAAAGAACTTCATTCGCATGTATTTCTATATCTGTTGCCTGACCTTGAAAACCTGCAGATGGTTGATGGACCATTATTCTTGAATTAGGAAGAGAAAATCTTTTTCCTTTTTCGCCTGCAGCCAAAAGAAAAGATCCCATTGATGCAGCTTGACCAATACATAATGTTGAAACATCTGGTTTTATATATTGCATAGTATCATAAATACCTAATCCAGCAGTTACTAAACCACCAGGACTGTTAATGTATAAGGAAATTTCTTTTTTAGGATTTTCAGACTCAAGAAACAAAAGTTGTGCAGTTACTAATGATGCAACGTTATCATTAATTGGACCAACTAAAAAAACAATTCTCTCTTTTAATAATCTTGAGTAAATATCATAAGCTCTTTCACCTCTACTTGATTGCTCAACAACCATTGGGATCAGAGTATTCATTTGTTCTAAGATTTTTTCACTCATAACTTCGAATCAATCACTTATACAACTTGGAATTACTTTTTGCTAACTTTTTTTGCTTTTTTTTTAATTGGGGCTTTTTTTGGTTTCTTTTCAGATGTCTTAGGCTTCTTTTCAGTGACATCAGTAGATGATTTGACTTTTAGATTTTTTTCGTTTTCTTCTTTTAAAATTTTCTCTGCTTCTGATTTATCAATTTCTTTGACAGTTTTTTTAGCCTTTGATTTGATAAAATCAATTATCTTTTGTTCATAAATATTACCTCGTAATGAAGCTGCAGCTTCAGGATTTTTTTGATAATAATCCATTACAAGTTTTTCTTGTCCAGGCATCATACCAATTTGTTTTTGAATTTCAGATTGAATCTCTAGATTTTCAACTTTAATATTATTTTCTTCACCAATTTGATTAAGGATTAAGCCAAGTTTAATTCTTTTTTTTGCGTTTTTTAAATTTGTGCTTTTGTTTTTCTCTATTGTCTCTTTATCAAGACCTTGATTAAGAATGTTTAATTCTTGATCAATTAATGTACTTGGGATCTCATCAATTTTAAAATTTTCAATCTCCTCTAAAATTTGATTTTTTGAAATTTGATCTAGAGAATTTTTATATTGATCATTTAATTGTTTTGAAACTAGGTTTTTTAAATCATTTAAATCTTTAGCTCCAAGTTTTTTTGCAAACTCATTGTCAATAGGTAAAGGCTTGTGTTTCTTTACCGAAATAATCTTGCACATGAATGTTGCTTTTTTTCCAACTAACTCCTTTTCTGGAAAAATTTCTGGTAAAACTGCTTCAACTTTTATTTCCTCATCTTTTTTTGCTTTTAATAATTGTTTATCAAAACCTTTTATGAATAAATCTTTTCCTAACTCTAATTGTGTGTTTTTACCTTCACTTCCTTTAAATTCTTTTCCATCTACAGTTGCTTTGTAATCAAATGTAACTAAATCACCTTCATTAGCAACCTTTGCTGCATCAACTTCAACAAAATTTTTTTGATTTGATGCAATTTCCTTAATTCTTTTGTCTGTCTCTTCTTTAGACAAATTTACTTTATATTCTTTAAATTTGATATTATCTAAAGTATTTAATTTTACTTTAGGCATCTCTGTAACGCTAATTACATATTCAAGATCTTTGCCTTCTCCAAATTGTTTTAAATCAATCTTGGGCTGAAGCGCAGGTTTAATTTTCTTTTCATCTAATGCTTTAGTGGTAGTTTCTTTTAAAATTTTATCTATAACTTCGCCGTAAATTGCCTTACCAAATTGTCTTTTAATTAAATCTTTTGGAACTTTTCCTGGTCTAAATCCTTTTAGAACTACATCGTTTTTAAGTTGATCATACTTCACATCAAGTTCTTTATTGATAGTGTTTTTATCAACAAAAACTTTTAAATTTTTCTCAAGACCTTTTTTTGTTTCTACTGTTACTTTCATAAAAATATGGTAGGCGAGAAAGGACTCGAACCTTCACATGTTGCCATATTGGTTCCTAAGACCAACGCGTCTACCAATTCCGCCACTCGCCCAATTTAAAAGGTTTATATCTTATAGAATGAATTTGTCCAATTAGAATAATTGTGTAATTATGAGAAAAATTTAAAAAATTTATGATTGTTTCGCCTTGTATAAGTATTTGTAAAATGGACCCTGTCTCAGGCTATTGCTATGGTTGTGCTAGAAAAACTGAAGAGAAAATTATCTGGAAAAACCCAGAGACTACTGATGAGTGGAAAAAGAAAAATTTAGAAGAATTAAAAGGTAGGATGTCAGGTTGGCAATTAGATGCTTTTTTAAAATCTTATGATAATAAGATTAAAGAAGGAGTATCTTTATTTAAAAAGAGTTTAAAATGAGTAAGTCAACAACAGTTATTATCATTTATGTATTAGGTCTTGTAATTGGTGCATTATTCTTTGATCTGTGGGGCGCTGAAACTAGTATTAAAAAAGGGCTGATTGGTATTGGGTGGACCGCCTTATTTTTAATTTTTCTTTTTCTTGCTGAAAAAAAAGAGGATTAATTAATTTCTAATGATGAGAGGAATTTTAAGTTAGTGTCAGTAATTACAATCTCGCCAGAGCTTGTGGTTAAATCTAAAATTTCAGAAATTACAACATAATGAGTAACCAATACTAAATTTCCAGTTTTATTCCAATTTCTAATAAATTTTTGAAAATCTAAAATTTGCTTATCCTTATTTTCTAAAAATCTTTCATCATAAAAAGAGTTTAGAAAATTTTTTGTCTCATAATTACCAAAAGCTATTTTGGCGGTATCTTTACATCTACACCATTCGCTTGATAGTACTTTTGTAAGCTTTATGTCGTTTTCTTTAAAAAACTTACCAATTTTCAATGCTTGTAGTTTACCGTCTTTGCTGAGGTTTCTTTGGGTGGAACATTTTGAAATATCAAAATTCTGGGGATCGCCATTTCCTGGAGCAATAGCATGACGAATGAATATTATATTCCCTCCTTTTTTCAAGATTTCCACAATATTTTCGTTAGCAAAGCTTGTCTTATTTAATAAAAATAGAAAAAAGATTAATATTATTTTAAAATATTTCATTATGAATTTTAATTTTCAAAAATTAAATCAATCTATTATCAAATGTGGCAAATGTCCAAGGTTAGTAAAATTTAGAAAAAAAATTTCTGTTGAAAAAAGAAAACAATATGAAAATGAAATTTATTGGGGCAAACCGATCACTGGTTTTGGAGACACAAAAGGGAAAATTCTTTTTGTCGGATTGGCACCTGCGGCTCATGGAGGGACAAGAACTGGAAGAGTGTTTACTGGCGACAGGTCGTCTGACTTTTTATACAAATGCTTACACGGTGTTAAAATTTCAAATCAGTCAAATTCAGACAGTATAAATGATGGGTTAAAACTAAAAGATGCATATATAACTACTGCACTTAAGTGCGTTCCGCCTGGTGACAAACCTAACCGAGAGGAATTGGTAAACTGTTTTCAATTTTTTAATAATGAAATTGATAATTTAAAAAATCTTAAAACTATCGTTGCTTTGGGAAAAATTGCTTTTGATAGTTGCGTTCTTTTTTTCAAACAAAATTATAATTACAAAGAAAAAATAGGTTTCTCACATGGAAAAATTTACCAATTACCAAAAAATATCAAGTTGGTTGCTTGTTATCATCCAAGTCCTAGGAATGTTAATACAGGTCGAATAAATGAAAAAAAAATGAAAGACCTCTTTAAAAGAGTATTAAAATTAAATTAGTTTTTCTAGCTCTACTTTTAATGTTTCGGGAATTTTGACAGGCTTGCCCCTTTTGTCAATTGTTACTAAATGAATTGCCGCCTCTGTAATTTGATCATTACCTTTAAATACTTTTTGAGACATAAAAAAAGAGGTTTTTGTGATATCTTTTATATTCGATCTTATCTCTAAATTATCTTCAAGTAAGGCAGGTTTCAAATAACTTATATTGCATGACTTAACTATTATATATGTTCCGTTTTCATCGATTAGTTTTTTATTAGTAAAGCCTAGAGACTCTAAAGCATCACTTCTAGCTCTTTCCATAAATTTAAGGTAATTTGCATAGTACACGACACCACCAGCGTCAGTATCTTCATAGTAAACTTTTAATTTAAAAGTAAAAGTTTTCATTAGTTCTTTAAACTAACTTATTCTGAGGAAAAATATATATTTTTATAGTAAGAAATAGCCCTAGATTTTGATTGATCGGTATCTACCATAATTGCGACACCATCTAAAATATCCACGTTTAAATTATGGAATCTTTTATAGTCTTCCTTTACGTTTGTTTTGACTGTAACCCACTCATTTTTATTTTTATCGGCACTAGATAAAACATAATCAATCGAACTTTTGGTATAGGGACTTGGCCAGTTTTCGCCAATGGATGAGTTACTTGAAAATACATAATTTATTGCTTTATTCGATAATGGTGTCATTCCTGTTTTCTTAACAACAAAAAATCTTGCTGCGAAATCATGGCCTTTTTTTGATTTTTCATCAATACCAGGTAAGCCCTTTTCAACCTTCCAAGTGATATTTAAAAATGGTGTTTGATTAAGATCTATAGGTGCCTCCTTACCTAGTCCTGAACCGCCATTTTCTACCTCAGCTTTTAATATATTTGCTCCGTCTTCATTTAAAATGCTATATTCAGTCAAATTTTTTGCACCACGAACCTTTCTGACTTTAAGATTGCTTAGTTCTTCATCGGTAAACTTAAACACTTCAATATTTTGGCAGTAACCGAATGATATGGAGAATAGAAAAATTAAAAATGCAATTAATAGTTTAGACATGAAGTTCATATAAACTAAAATAATTTTTTTTCAAATTTTTTTTTAAAATCTAACTTTTGACAATTTTCAGTCATTCAAAGTTCATTTTTGAGTCTTATAAGGTTAATATGAAAAAATATATCTCCTTAATCTTGTTGATTATGTTAACAAACTGTTCAACTCATTCAGTAAAATTGGGTAAAAAATGTACAAAATTAGCTGCTGATAATACTTACGAGAAATCATTCGTATGGATTATAAACAAGGGTAATCTTGAGACATTTGATGACAAAATAAATAAAGAAAATTGTGCCAACAATGGAGAAAAGCTTTGAAGACTTTATCCATTTTTATGCTCTTAATTTATTGGTCTATTATAATTTTAGCTCCAGTTATAGCTAACGAAAAAAGCAAGTATTTTGAAACAAATATTATAATCCCTAAAGAAAAGCCTAATAAGTAGATCTTCCGCCGCTAATGTCAAATATTGCAGCGGTTGAAAAAGAATTTTCTGCCGATGATAACCAGCAAACCATTGAGGTAAGCTCCTTTAATTCAAGAAATCTTGCCCTAGGTACTTTTGAAAGCATCCTTTGAACATGTTCTTTTGACATCTGATCAAGAATTCTGGTTTTAGCTCCTGCTGGAGTTACGGCATTTACTGCTATATTTTTATCTGCAAGTTCTTTGCCTAAAGATTTTGTGAGCGCTATTACCCCTGCTTTTGATGAACTATATGCACTAGCTTTCGCGTTTCCGTCTTTGCCAGAGACAGATGCAATATTAACAATTCTTCCATAATTATTCTTAATCATGTGGGGTACAATTGACTTACAACAATTAAAAGTTCCATTTAAATTAATATCAATGATCTTTTTCCATTCTTCGTAATCATAATTCCATAATTCCGCTGTAGAACCAGTAATCCCTGCGCTATTAATAAGAATATCAATGTTTGTTTTAGAAATTCTTTTCTTTACAACATCATCAACAATTTTTGGATCTGATACGTCTACCACATCATAGGAAAGGTTTTGATCATTAATTAATTTTGAAGCTTTTTTAAGTTCTTTTTCATCAATGTCCCAAATAATCACTTTCGCACCTGATTGAATAAATCTTTTTGCAATATCAAGTCCAAATCCTTGTGCGCCACCGGTTATAATTGCATTTTTGTTATTTAAATCAAATTTATTCATCAATCACTTGCTAATAGATAATAAGTAATACCCGCAATTATAAAACCTATTATAAAAGAAAAGGTATCTAAAAACATGAATTTTAAATTCCAAATTGATGCAGATGAAAATATGAACCCTATTATAAAAGAATAATACGCTTTTATATGCCAGCCTGCAGAATAAAGGTATGCACTGTCGTTTCTTGCTGAAAATAAATCTTTATTTATAACCACTTTATTTTTCACCAAATAATAATCAAAAATCATCACGCCAAAAATTGGTCCAAAAAAAGCTGAAAGTGTATCAATTATTGACATGGATCCATTTTGACTGAAGAATGGTGTCCAAAAAATTCCAATTAAAAAACCAAACAAAATTATTAGAAATCCAGAACTCTTTAGAGATAGACTATTTGGAAGTAAATTTATCAATATGTTTTGTGAAGGGAAATAATTTGCAATTAAATTAGTTGAAGATGATGCAAAAAAAATAAAGATTAAAACTGTTACAGTTATGTAGGTATTGTTAATTTTCCCCACAATATCTGTCGGATTTGTAAGTAGGTTTTGAGTTGATATAAGGCTACTTTTAAAAAAAATATCAGCACCGATCACAATAACTAGTAATAAAAATGAGTAAATTATTGTACTTACAACTAAACTTAAATTTCCTTTTAGAAGTTCTTGGGAGCTCTTTACATATCTCGAGTAGTCTCCAAAATTCATAATCAAAATAGAAAAATATGCAAATAAAGTACCTGTTATACCAATCATATTTTTAAATTGAAAATTAGTAAATCCACTCTCAAGATTTATTTTGCTTATAAATGTGTCCATAACGAATAACTCTGGATCAGCTATCAACACTACAAAGAACAGCAACAAACCTAAATAAACAAATAAAGCTGAGAAATTAATGAAATTTCTTATAAATTTTTGTCCTCTGCTAAATAAAAAATATTGAATTAAAATTGTAAAAACAAAACTGACCCAATCAATTAAATTCATGGTCATAAAGTAGTTGAAGAAAATATCGTTGTTTAGTATCTCGCTATCAAATTGAAATAAAGAAATTCTAATTAAATATCCAATAGATTTTGAAATAAAGTATGTTTGAACACCAAAAAAGAATATTCCAACTAAACCTCTTATCAAACTTATAAATCTTGCCCCTTGATAGCCAGTTGATACTCTTAAAAAAACTGGAAAGGGAATTCCATGCTTTTGAGAGGGTTTTCCAATAATATAGGATAAATAAATCACCAACAAAGAAGCTAGCAAACTTCCAAATAAAACTTCATAAAAATTTAAATTATAAACAAAGTATAATGAAGCTATTAAAGCAAAAGACATTATGCTTTGAAGTCCAACTGACCAAAAACAAAACATATCTTTCCAGTCCCAATTTTTATCAACAGGATTTACTGAAACAATTTCCCAGTTTGTAAGATTAAATTTTTCTTTTTCTGAGCTCACATTTACATATTAAACAAATATGTATTACTGTCCATACAAGACAGTAGGTAACCAAAGGACAATCTTAGGAAATATAATAATAATGATTAATCCAATAATCTGAAGGACCATAAACTGCATCATTCCAAGATAAATATCCTTTAAATCCCACTCTGGGACTACCCCTTTTAGAAAATAAGCTGATAAGGCAACAGGTGGAGATAGCCAGGCGGTCTGTAAATTAACTGCTACAAGAATCGCAAACCAAGTTAGATTAAATCCTAAAGCTTCAACTAATGGTAGGATAATTGGAATTATTATCATTACTATTGGAACCCATTCCAACGGCCAACCTAATAAAAATATCATTACCATTATCATTGCAAGTATCAGATACTTATTCATTTCTAAACCTAATAAAAATTCAGTAAGCAGTGTTGGAGTACCTAGTCTTGCAAATACTGCTCCAAAGAAATTTGATGCAGCAACTAAAACCATTATTAATGCAGTAATTTCTAATGTTTTAACAAGAGCTTCTTGTAATTTTGGTAAAGTTAATTTTTTATAAGATAGCGATAAAAGTAGCGCACCCATTGCACCACATCCTGCAGCTTCCGTTGGTGTAGCAAATCCAAATAAAATACTTCCTAGAGCGGCAAAAACTAATGCGGCTGGTGGCACAAGACCTAGGAAAAATTCAATCCAGACTTCTCGCATACTGACCGCTCTCATATCCTCAGGTAAAACAGGTCCCAATTTTGGATTTATCATACATCTAATTGTTGTGTAAGCCGCATATAAAGACGCAAGTAATATTCCGGGTAAAATTGCAGCCGCAAATAAATCAATAACTGGTATTTCCATTATTGGGCCCATTACCACCAACATAATACTTGGTGGAATTAAAATTCCCAAAGTACCACCAGCTGTTATAGTACCTGCAGCAAGTTTTACATCATATCCAGATCTGTTCATTGATTTAGCTGCCATTATTCCTAAAATCGTTACTGAAGCACCAACTATTCCTGTTGCAGCTGCAAAAATTACTGAAACAAATAAAACAGCATAATATAAAGCACCTCTAACCTTAGATAACATCAATTGAAAAGCAGAAAATAATCTTTCCATTAAGCCAGCTTGTTCCATCATTATTCCCATAAACACAAAGAGCGGAACGGCGGCGAGAGTTTGTTCGGTCATTACCATAGAGAATTGGAGGGTCATTAAATAAAATACTAATTTTCCAAAACCTAAATAACCAAAAACAAATCCTAAAAATATAAGTGTGAATGAAATTGGAAAACCAACAAATATTGCAAACAGCATTACTCCAACTAATATAAAACCAAGTATTGCTGGATCTATTAGCTCAGCGATCATTTTTTCGCTCCAGGCCATTCACCTTTTTTTGCAGCCCAATAACTCTTTAATAATTCAGAGAAACCTTGCACTAATAAAAAGATAATCCCAACTAACAAACAAGTCTTGATCGGCCACATATATGGCATCCATGTAGTATCCATACCTCTTTCACCTCTTCTAATAGACTCTTCAACAAAACCAATTGTCATATAAAGAAATACGATTAAACCTGGAAAATAAAATAAAATATATAACCAGAAATCTATTAAACCTTGCGTTTTAGTTTTAAAGTTTCTGTATAAAAAATCTGCTCTTATGTGAACTCCTTTTGATAAAGCATAACCTGCTCCCAACATAAACAAGGCTCCATAAAGAAACCTGCTAATGTCATAAGCCCAAATTGTTGGAGCTAAAAATAATTTTCTCGCAAGTACCTCATAAGTCATAGCAAATATTAAAGGCATCAATATCCAACAAACAATATTTCCTATTAACTTGCTGAACTTATCTATCTTGACGATAGAATTCGCCATCCATGATGGCATATCATCGGGCATCTTATCTAAACCCCCTCGCCTTTCAGCGATCATTTCATCTGAAATATCTATTTTTGGAGGTTGATCATTCATATATAGATCTTAAACAAAAAGAGCGGACTGTAAAGCCCGCTCTTAATAAATTTTAAGTTTATATTTTTACTTCAATGTCGCTGCGTGAGCCATTCCTAGCTTAGCATTAGACATTTGAGCACCACTCCAGAATGGAACAGCAACATCAGCAAACTCTTTCATTGAATCGTATACTTTTTTGAAGAACTTATTTTGTTCCGCATTTTTATTCAATGTAGCTTTTGCAGCTGCCATGTACTCTTTAAAGTAATCTGAAGGTGTATCTTCTAAAATAACTCCATGCTTTGTAGTTAATTCTTGTAAAGCTTTTCCATTTTCATAGATCCTGTAGCTTAAAGATTTAGCTAATGAAGCATTAGCAGCAACTTCAAGAGATTTTTTCTCATGAGCTGTCATTGCTTTGTAAGTTTTTCCAGTGATATAAAAGTCAGCATTAACTACTACTTGGTGTAATCCTTGCAGGTAGTAATGTTTTAAAACTTTTTGGAAACCAAATGTTAAATCTGGTTTTGGGCAACACCACTCAGCTGCATCGATTGTACCTGCTTCTAAGGCTGGAAGAATATCTCCACCACCCATCGCAACAGATGCTATACCGATATCTTTGTAAGTTTGTCCTGGAATTCCTGGAGGAGTTCTGAATTTATATTTTCTAAAGTCAGCCATATCTTTAATTGGTTTTGGAAACCAACCTAAAGCTTCTGGGCCAACTGGTTGAAGCATAAACCCTTTAATATCTCTTCCCATTTCTTTCCACAATTGATCATACAACTCTTTACCACCTCCATATTGGAACCATGATAAAAACGCTAAGTTATCGATACCTACTCCACCACCTGCTACTGGTGAACCAAATAACATAGCTGCAGGGTGATCACCTGACCAATAGTGTGTCCAAGCAAATCCACAGTCAATTAAACCTTTGTCAACTGCATCTAATGTTTCTTTTACTCCAACAACTGCACCTGCTGGCAAAATTTCAAATTTTAATGAGCCATCAGTAAGAGCTGTTACAGTGTCAGTAAAGTCTTTTAACATTTTGACTTCATCAGCCTTAGTGTTAAGGACGGTCTGACATTTCAATGTTTTAGCATTAGCATTTGATATAAAACCAAGAACTAAGAATGCCGCAAACATTAATGAAATGATTTTTTTCATTATTTCCTCTCTTAAGTTAAATTTAATAAGCCGTATCCAACCAAAAAAAATGAGGTTATACAAGTTGCATTTGACTTTATTAGTAATAAAAAAAGCTTTAATTAAGTGATAAATATTCAAAAATTTTGTTATAAAACTCAAAATGGAAAAATTTGATTTTATTATAATCGGTGCGGGTTCTGCTGGATGTGTCTTAGCAAATCGAATAGTGAAAACTGGCAAGTTTAAAGTTTTGTTAATTGAAGCAGGAGGTAAAGATAATTATCCTTGGATACATATACCAGTAGGTTATTACAAAACTATGCATAATCCTAAAACGGATTGGTGTTTTAAAACTGAGCCTGATGAGACTATGGAAAATGTTTCGATACCATATCCGAGAGGAAAAACATTAGGTGGAAGCTCTTCGATCAATGGACTTTTATATATAAGGGGTCAGGAGCAGGATTATGATTTATGGCGACAACTTGGAAATGTTGGTTGGGCTTGGAAAGATGTCCTGCCCTACTTTATCAAAGCTGAAGACCAAGAAAGAGGTAAAGATCAATTTCATGGTGTTGGGGGACCATTAGCTGTATCAGATCAAAGAATTAAATTAGATATTTTAGATGTTTTTATGAATGCAGCTGAAGAAGTTGGTATTCCAAAAGTAAATGACTTTAATAAAGGGGATAATTTTGGATGTGGTTATTTTCAGGTTACAGAGAGGAATGGATTAAGATGCAGCACTGCAGTTGGATATCTAAATCCGGTAAAAAAAGATAAAAACTTTAAAATTGAAACAAACTGTCATGTTCAAAAAATAAATTTTGATGGGAATAACGCAGATAGCGTTACTTATTCAAAAGGGAATGAATCTTTTACTGTTAAAGCCGAGAGGGAAATTTTACTTTGTGCAGGGTCAATTGGAAGTCCTCACATACTTCAGGCTTCAGGTGTTGGGGAAGCCTCAAAAATAAAAGATTTGGGAATTAATATTATTAAAGATCTTAAGGGTGTCGGTAAAAACCTTCAAGACCATCTGATGTTCAGGCCAGTTTATAAAGTTAAAAACATAAAAACTTTAAATAAGAAAATCAATAGTATGCTTGGTAAACTATTTATTGGAATTGAGTATGTTTTTAAAAGAAGAGGTCCAATGACTATGGGCGCAAGTCAACTTTGTGGTTTTGCTAAAAGTGATCCAAGCAGAGATACGCCAAATTTACAATTCCATATTCAACCAATTAGTACTGACAAATTGGGGGGTGCAAACCTTCATGATTTCCATGCTTTCACTCCAACTGTTGCGAACATAAGACCAACGAGTAGAGGTGAAATAACTATAAGTAATAAAGATACAAAGGTTAACCCAAAAATTAAGATGAATTATTTATCAACTGATGAGGATAGAAAAGTTGCAGCTGATGGAATTAAATTGATTAGGAAAATTGTTATGGAAACAAATGAGTTTAAAAAATATGAGCCCGAAGAATTTAGGCCTGGTTCACATCTAAATGATAAAGAAGAAATAGTAAAAGCTTGTAGTCATTACGCACAAACAATTTTTCATCCAGTCGGCACTTGTAAAATGGGAAATGACGACTCAGCTGTGGTTTCTGATAAATTACAAGTTCATGGCCTGAATAAACTGAGAGTGATCGATGCCTCTATTATGCCAAATATAACTTCTGGAAATACTAATGCACCTACTATTATGATTGCTGAAAAGGGTGCGGATATGATATTGAACCCATAATGTTATCAGAACAAGTTTTAATTTTTTTTCAAATCATTTTCATTGATTTAGTTCTTGCTGGGGACAATGCAATTATTATTGGAATGGTTGCTTCACAATTTCCACCTGAACAAAGAAAAAAAATAATTTTTTGGGGGATTGGTGCAGCTGTAATTTTGAGAATTCTATTTACGCTTATCACGGCTTATCTATTACAAATTTCTGGATTAAGATTAGTTGGAGGAATTTTACTGTTATACATTTGCTATAAACTCTATGTTGATGTTGTTAAACAAAGTGAAAAAAAGGACGATATTAAAATAGATAACTCATCTTTTCTAAAGGCTATTACGACTGTTATCCTTGCGGATATAACTATGAGTTTAGACAATGTTTTAGGAGTTGCTGGGGCCGCAAGAGATCACTACCATTTATTGGTTTTTGGGCTTGCCCTATCAATTATATTAATGGCAACTGCAGCAACATTAATTTCTGGTTGGATAAAAAAATACAAATGGATTGCTTGGGTAGGTTTACTAGCAGTTCTAATAGTTGCAATAGAATTGATTTATACTGATATAAAAGTACTATTATTTTAAAAATGTTTCTTAAAAAACAAAACTTAAAAAATAAAATTGCCCTTGTTACTGGAGCTGGAAAAGGTATAGGAAAAGCTTGTGCTATTGCTCTTGCCGAAGCTGGGGCAAGTTTAATTATTGTTAGTCGAACAAAAAAAGATTTAGACCAAGTTTCAAAAATTGTTAAGAAATTTAGATCAAAGTGTAAATCGTATGTTTGTGACGTGACAAAATATTCTGAAATTAAATCAGTAATAGACTCTCAAAAAAGAATTGACATTTTGGTTAATAATGCAGGAACAAATATTCCAGAGCATTTTACTAAAGTAAAAAGAAAAGATATGGAATATGTTGTTAAGATTAATACAATGGCTACATTTAATATTGCTCAACTGTCTGCTTTAAAAATGATTGAATTAAAGAATAGAAAAAAAGTTGGAGGTGTAATTATTAATATGTCTTCACAAATGGGTCATGTGGGCGGCCCCATAAGAAGTGTTTACAATATGACCAAGTTTGGTTTTGAAGGGCTTACAAAGGGGATGTCTATTGACCTGGCAAAGCATAATATAAGGGTAAACACAGTATGCCCTACTTTTGTTGTTACTCCAATGACAAGTAAATTTTTAAAAGACAAAAAATTTATGAGGGAGGTTCTAGGAAATATTCCACTAGGAAGATTTGCTGAGCTTTCTGATGTTGCGAGTGCTGTAGTTTTTCTTGCCTCTGATCAGGCATCAATGATTACCGGTACCTCTTTATTGGTTGATGGTGGATGGACTTCAAAATAATCAAATACCTATTAATTTTTTTACTTATTCAATTTAATAGCCAAGCAATTGAATTTGAGGGAAAGTTCATTCAGGGACATTTTATATTAGGTAAAACTGATCCTGGAGCTAAAATACAAATAGATAAAAAAAACGTTAGAGTTTCAAAGGATGGTTTTTTTGCATTTGGTCTTGGAAGAGATAGAAAAAATGATGTTATTATAACTGAAACTCTAAATGGAGTTAAAAATCAATTTGTTAAGAAAGTTTTAAAAAGAGAATATAAAATACAAAGAATAGATGGTTTGCCTGAAAAAAAAGTAACTCCACCCAAAGAGGTTTACGATAGAATTAGAAAAGAAAATAAACTTATTGGAAGGGCTAGATCTATTGACACTGATCTAATATATTTTAAAGATAAATTTATAACTCCAGTTGATGACGCAATTATAACCGGCGTTTATGGTAGTCAAAGAATTTTGAATGGAAAACCAAGGTGGCCACACTACGGTTTAGATTACGCCCAAAAAACTGGAACCCCAATAAAAGCAATGTTGAGTGGTGTGGTTACCCTTGCTGAAAAAGATCTTTATTACACTGGAGCTACATTAATTTTCGATCATGGCCATGGAATTTCAACTTTATATATGCATATGAATGAAATTTTTGTTGAAATGGGGCAAGAAGTCAAAAAAGGAGATGTAATTGGCACTGTTGGGAAATCTGGTCGCGCTACAGGACCTCATTTAGATGTTAGATTGAATTGGTTTGATATTAAACTAGATCCAGGAAGTGTATTAAATTAATGAAAAAAGAAATCGAAAAATTTGCTGATAAGCTGGTAATCGCTTACAAAAAAAACAAATTGATAAGCCCACTTCCAATTAAATATACAAAAAATATTAAAAATGCGACAAGGCTTAGAAAAATTTGTGAGTCTAAAATTGAAACAAAAATTGTTGGGTTTAAAGCAGGGGGCACTGCTTTGCCAGTTTTAAAAAAGTTGAAGGAAAGAGAACCTTTTTACTCTGCTATTTTTAAAAATAATATTTTAAAAAGTGGCAAAGGTGTCAAAATTAATAGTTCAACATTGGGTATAGAAGTAGAAGTTGGATATTTAATAAATAAGAATTTTTTTGATAACAAAAGTTTAATAACTATGAAAAATGTAAGTAAATATATAACTCATATGATGCCATGCATTGAGGTGGTTGGTTATAGACAAAAAAAACAAGGTATAAAATATTTAGGTGATCTAGCAAGTGATTTCGGCGCTAATATAAAATTTCTTGTTGGTGCAAAAAAGAAATTCAAAAAGTTGAATATAGGTAATCTTAAGTGCAGTATTAAAAATGTAAAGACCGGAAATATTGTAAAAGGAAATACTAATACAGTATATATTAATCCACTAAATTCCTTGAGATTCGTTTTGAATAAAATGAAAAAAGATAAGGTTAAATTAAATTCAAACTTTTTTGTTTTTACTGGTTCTACGGTAGGTGTTGTTCCACTTAAAAACAAAGGAATGTACGTAGCGAAAATTGATAAAATTGGAACTGTTAAGTCTGCAATACGTTAATGTCTGCAATTAAAAAATTTCTTAAAAATAGTAAAGTTGGAAAATATATTATTGCTGGAAGTTTTTTTTTCTTTCTAATTAAAGGATTTATTTGGTTAGTAGTTATTGCTTTTGCCTGGTTGGGTCTCGGAAAATTATAATAAAATTATCACTAAAAATATCAACTGAATAAAGTTTATGATCACGGAAATAAAGTGTGATATTTTAAATTTTTTATCTTCGTTGTTGTCCCTGAATTTGTTTATCATTGGCATTAGTATAAAATTTGAAATAGCGAACAATACACTAACGCTTACCATTAATAAAAAATGAATTGATATATTTTGATTCAAAAAAAATAATACACTAGCTACAAAACTAAGAGTTAAATTTAGAAGGTAATAAAATGGAAAAATTCCTCTGATAAATTTTCTTGAATTTTCTTCATCGAGCAACTTAAATGTAGTTGGGGCTACAACAAATGAAAAAAAAATCATCGTCCCAAGAATTATCGCAGTTAAGTAAAGAGCAGATTGGCCTAACATTAAATAACTACTTCAAATCCTTCAAAATTTGGATGACCTAAATATAGCCCTTTATGTTGCCCAGAATTTTTATGAGCTAATCTAAATGCCTCAGATTTAGTCCAATTTATAAAATCATTTTTTGAATTCCAAATACTATGTGAGGCATATAAAGTGTGCTCATCATTTGTATCTCCTTTAACTAAATGAAATTCTTTAAATCCTGGAACACCTTTTAAGTGAGTGTCTCTATTTTTCCAGACATCCTCAAATGCTTTTTCTTTACCAAGAACAATTTTAAAACGATTCATTGCAATAAACATAGTTCAATATATTAATTCTATCTAAAGTTTAAAAGTTAAAAGAGTGTGACACTCTGTTGCTTAATTTTAAATAATTAAGTGCATATATAAGATATAACGAAAGGATAATCATGAAAAAATTAGCGATAATTTTATCGTTTGTACTATTCACAAGTTCAGCATTTGCAGGTTCTTGCCCAATGATGGCAAAAGGTGTTGATGCAAAAATTGCTGAAGCTCAAAAACTAAGAGACGCTGGTATGAAAGCTCACGACAGTGGTGACCATGCTAAGTCAGAAGAATTACTTGGTAAAGCATTAGGAATGTTTAAAGGATAAATTACTATATGGGGTTTGGGGCACCTGGCAACAGAACGCCCCTTAGCAGATTCGAATTTCACACACTACGCAACACTTTTAGAAAAAAAAATAATAATGGGCGTCCTCTGGGCGTCATAAAAAAAGAGATTTTTGTGATGAGATAAAATTTATCTTTTTTTGCAAGCTTTACATCTACAAGCTTTTGGGCAATCGCCAGCAAATCCATTTAATGTTTTATAACAAGGACCACCTAGACCAGAGTATGCTGGACCACCCAAACCATCATAACATGGTCCACCCAAACCATCATATGCAGGACCACCTAAGCCGTCATATGCTGGACCACCTAAACCATCATAACATGGTCCACCCAAACCATCATATGCCGCTCCCCCCAAACCTGTATAGCAAAATCCTCCTGGATAATCTCCAGTTCCTTTTGGGTACAAATTTGTATTAAATAAAAAACTTAGGACTAAAAATAAAAAAATTTTTTTCATTTTTTTTTAAAGTTCAATTCTGCTCCTTCAAGATAATAACATCTCCATCCAAAATTCAATGCTTTTATTCTATCGTTTTTTGATAACCATATCCTTGGATATTCTCCTTTGTAATCTTTAATAACTTTATCTACTTTCCAACCATTATATACATATCTATATAAATCATTCTCATCCGAACATTCTACCCACGCAGGATCTTCTGGTGCAAAAACTCCAATCAGAGTAATTAAAGAAATAATTGATAAGATAAAATATTTAAAAACTCTTTTCATATCTATATTTTAATTCTTATTTATGACTTTCTCTTGGCGTCCTAGTGGCGTTATTTCATTAATAAATACTACTTTTCAATTCAAATTATTGCCTAATAATGGTACAAAGTTCAGGGCACCTGGCAACAGAACGCCCCTTCACAATCTTTAAAAATTATTCATTCTTATGATATAAGTAAGCATTAAATGAATTTGGTCGGCCATAGGTCGGCATTATATGAAAATATTAAGCAAATCATTAGCTTGGCAAAAAAATTATGATTTAACAGGTAAAAAGTTTGGAAAGTTAAAAGTAATTAATTTTCTTTATTTCAAAAAACCTCACAAAAAATCTCCTAAAAGAAGAAGTCATTTTTTATGTAAATGCGATTGCGGAGGAAAAATAATAGTAGATTCTAATCGCTTATCATCTGGCCACACTAAGTCTTGTGGTTGCATAGTCAAAAGAAAATATAAAATAGATGAAAAATACTTTGAAAAAATAAATCGTGAAGATAAAGCTTATTTTTTTGGATTAATATTAACTGATGGATCTATTCAAACAAAAAAAGATATTAGAATCGTTTTATCTTTAGATAAAAAAGATAAAGAAATTTTGATGGCTTTCAAAAGATATTTGAAATCTGAAAAGCCCTTAGAATTTGTTAAAAGAAAAGAAAGATATTATGGGAGAGTTAAAATTGCAGCAAGTGAGGTATATAGAGTAACAATAAGTGTAAGAAAAATGGTTTATGATATTGTAAAGTTGGGCTTAAAAGATCGAAAAACAAAGAACGTTATCTATCCAAATAATAAAATAATACCCCATAAATTAATGAGGCACTTTATAAGAGGCGTATATGATGGAGATGGAACTGCTCACAAAGGAGTTTATAACGGATCAACAACAAGAACTTTGCAGTTCACTTCAGGATCGATAAATTTTTTAAGAGGTTTTCAAAATTATCTTAAGAAATTTAAAATAAAAAATACAAAGATAACATATTATTCACGAAAAATACCCGCTACAGGATCTATAAGCAAATATGCAACTTTGCAGATAAATCCAGCTATAAAAAAAAAATTAGGTAATAAACAATCTAAAAAATCTGGTAGATTTATTTCAAGGCCAAAAAAAGAAACTGCTTTAAATCAAAAAAATTTTGTTAATTTGATTTATAAGAATTGTAACAAAGATCTATATCTTAAAAGAAAACGTAAAATATTAGAAAACTTGATATCCTAATAATCGGTCGGCATATGATCGGCATTTTCTTCAAATTCGTGACTTTTCAATTCAAATTATTCACGAATAATGGTACAAAATTCGGGGCACCTGGCAACAGAACGCCCCTTCCGTTATTTGTTTTTCTTTTTTTCTTTTTTAAGTTTTCTTTTTTCCTTAAGAGATAATTTAGGTTTTTTCATAACACTAGAGTCTTTAAATGACTTTCCGCTATACCTTTTAGACATGCAAAAAACTAAAAATTTATATAATAACTATTAACGACCGTAATAACATAATACGTTAGATAAAACATATATAAAAATATCATATATTTCTTTGAGAAAAAATCTTTATTGATTCTAAAATTAAAAATTGAGAAAATCAAAACTAATACAAGTGGATCATAGTATTTATGATAAACAGAAAATTGAGGAACCATTAATATTAGTATCAGAAAAATTAAGCTATTTTTTTTTAAGTCAATTTCAATGAACTTTAAAGAAATAAATATGATAATTGGAATTAAAATTAAAAATAAAACATTGTTTAAAAATAAAAAATTTGACAGGTGCAAAAAAATTCCTCCGCCGGTAAAATTAATGTCATAATTGAAATTTAGAATCGAAAAAGTTGATATTAAAAATGTAATAAAAAATATATTTAAATTAATTTTATTTAAAGGGTTAGAAACAAAAAAATTTTTATAGTATAAGATTGGTATTAAATGAAATATTATTATAGACAATATAATTGGAAGTTTGCTAAAATAATTTAAATCTAACTTATCTCCTCCTACCCCACTGCTTAAAAAGAAAATTTCTAAAAAAAACAAATAATAGAAAGCTGGAAAAGCTAATAAACAATTAAGTATAATTATATTGAAAATTTTCGTTTTATTTTCAAGTTTTAAATAAGAATAAATAAAAAAAAAAATTACGAAAATGGCAAAGCTTGGTCTTATATATGCTGACAATGATAGAAAAAAAATATTTAAATATAAAAACGATATTTTATCAATATTTTCATTAAATTTTAAAAAATAATATAAAGATATATTGAAAAACAGAAGCCCAAGCATTGCACTTTCTGGCCATATTGCGTTAGATCTAAATGATGGAGAAAGGAATAATACACAACTTAATAAAAAAAGAATTTTTTTGTCGATAAAAAGTTTTTTTGAAAAACAAATTTTCAAACATTTATAAAAAAATATTTGATTTAAAATAATTATATTTAAAAGAACAAACCTTACAATTTCAGCGTCTAAAAATATTTTTTTTAAACTATATATTACTAATATAAATACTGGTGAAATTCTTGTCGGTGACTTTATTTCATCGTAATTAAAAAAAGTATATTGGAAGTCTCTTTCAAACAACTCAACCTGCTTTAAGGCGTGGTTAAAATCAAATTTTGGGCCTAGGGTTGTGTTTTCTCCTAAGAAGAATCCCAAAATAAGACTAAAATAAAGTAAAATAAAAGTTGAGATATGATAATTTTTTTTTATAAATTCAGTGTTCATGGTCACTTGTAAATTAAAATAGAATACAATAATACAAATATGTTTCTTAAATACTATCAAAAATTAGATGATGCTATATCATATCTATTTTCGTCTGTTTCAAACGAAAAGAAACTTTTAAAATCTTATTTTTCAAATAAAAAAATAACCTACATCGATATTGGAACTAACGAAGGGGGTTACTTAGATTTTTTATCTAATTTTATTAAGTTTAAAAAAGTTATTTGTTTTGAACCCATAAAACACCTTAGTGAAAAGCTATCGACAAAATACTCAAAATTAAATTTAAATAATTTTAACCTTGCAGTCTCAAACAAGAATCAAACTAAATTTTTTTACCAATACGATATATCCTCTCAATCTAGTTTTTATAAACAAAATGATTTGTTTAAATCATTAAAAAATTTAAAAAAAAAATTTAAAGTTAAAGCAATTAAGTTTGATAGTTTTTTTGGAAAAAAAGAAAAAATTGATTTTTGTAAAATTGATGTACAGGGTGAAGAAATGAATGTTTTAAAAGGTATGGTGAATCATTTAAAAACAAAAAAAATTGACTTAATAAAAATTGAGCTTTCATTCCTTGAAAGATATGAAAAAGTTAAACCAAATTTTTATGATATTCTGGTTTTTTTAAATAAATTTAACTATCATCTTCTATCGATATCAAAAATTAAATACAAAGATGAAAAATTGCTTTTAATGGATGCTTTTTTTAGTCCTGGTAAAAAAAATTAATTTTTTACTTAACTATTTTTTTATAAAGGTCTTTTGCGCTCAGCCATCCATTTTCTAATCTCGGGCCACCAAACCAATCACCACAAAGCCCAAGACCTATTTTTTTATCCCAGTAACTTTGTATATTTAAAGGTTTCGAGTTTGAAGAATATTTCCAACCATGTATATGGGTAAAGTATATTTTTTTGATTTTAGTTTTTGTTAGTTTTTTAAACTTGCTAATCAAAACATTAGTATAAAATTTTTTTTTGTTTCTATAATTATCAGTGTGTTTTTTTCCATACTCAAAGGTACTTTGAAGCACCCATAAATCTTTATTGAATTTAAATCTTTTTTTTGAGTTTTCTTTAGAAACCCAACCTAAAACTTTATCATTAGTAAAAAAACTACTTGCTTTATTTCCTGTTTTATTTGTCATCAGTAAAACTGTTAGACTTGAATTCATTACAACTTTATTCTTAAAAAGTTTTGTTATGACAAATTTAGATGTAAGTTTTTTTGCTTGAGGAAAAGGGGCAGTAATAATTAAGTTTTTTGAGTAAATATACTTATTATCTCTAAATTTAAGATACCAATAATCTTTTTGTCTTTTTATCTCAGATAGTTCTGACTGAAAATTACAGTCAATATTTTTAAGTAAGAATTTGCTTATATCGTTATTACCTTTAACACCAATTAATTTAACATGTTTTTTATCTTTTTTTATCCTTTCGTTTAAAAATTCATGATTACCTTTCCAATGTTTAAGAACCTTTTTTTTAATAAGTTTTTTGGTAAAAGATTTAAATTCCTTTGATCTTGGAGATAAATATTGAAGACCATGGTCAAAGCCTATTTTGCCTTTATATCGCTTAAAAGAACTTCTGCCACCAACACCTCTCGCTTTATCGTAAACATTGATTGAATATTTTTTTTTTAAATAGTAAGCAATTGTCGATCCAGAGATACCAGATCCTATTATACAAAAATCTAACATTATTGAGATGGTTTAAAAATTAAACATAAACCATTGTTACAAAATCTTTTACCAGTCTTACCCGGGCCATCTGCAAATACATGCCCATGGTGAGCTCCACAGTTTGCACAATGATATTCAATTCTTTTCATTCCAAAAGAATAATCTATTTTTGTATTAAAAGCTCCAGGAACTGCTTCTGTAAAAGATGGCCAGCCAGTTCCACTGTCATATTTTGCAGTTGAGTCAAATAATAATGCTCCACAGTTTGCACAATGGTAAGTGCCTTTTCTTTTTTCGTTTAGTAAAGAGCTAGTAAATGCTCTTTCTGTTCCTTGATTGAACATTATATCTTTTTGTTGATTTGTAAGATTTTGATTTATAATTTTTTTTGTAGCAGCGTAGATTGTTTTTATTGGTAGACAAAAAAACAAGAGAGAATAACTCAAAATTTTGAGAATTTTTCGTCTTTTTAAAATCATTAAATTAAATTAAAGATTTTTGAGGCTTCATATCATTCTTCTTAATTCCAGCAACCTCAACTGGTTTTTTCATTGCGTCTCTTCTAAATGGCTCACCTAATTCTTGGTTTAAAACAATTTCTATAAAAGTTGTTATTCCTTTTTTTTGATCTTCACAGGATTGTTTAATTGCCTTTGTTGTTTCTTCCATTGTTTTACAAGTAACTCCTTTTAGACCGCATGCATTAGCAACTTTTGCATAACTTAATTCTGGATCTAACTCTGTTCCAACAAAATTATCATCAAACCATAAAATAGAATTTCTTTTTTCAGCACCCCATTGATAATTTCTAAATATAACCATTGTAATAGCTGGCCATTCTTCTCTAGCGCATGAACTCATTTCATTCATACTTATTCCAAAAGCACCATCACCAGCAAAACCAATTACAGGTGTATCTGGACATCCAATTTTTGCACCTAAGATTGCAGGAAATCCGTAACCACATGGTCCAAACAAACCTGGAGCTAAATATTTTCGCCCCTTTTCAAAAGTTGGATAAGCATTTCCTATTGCACAATTGTTTCCAATATCACTCGAAATTATTGCATCTTTAGGTAGCGCGTCCTGTATCGCTCTCCATGCTTGTCTTGGAGACATTCTATCTTTATCTCTTTCTCTTGCCTCTTTATTCCAGACTGTTCCTGGATCATCTTCCTCATGATCTAACCCAGCTAAAGTTTGTAGCCAAGCAGATTTAGTTTTATGAATTAAATTTTTTCTCTCATTTCGACCTGAATTACCAGCATCAGATGAAAGTTTATCTAAAATTTGTTGCGCGACCTGTTTAGCATCACCACATATTCCTACTGTAACTTTTTTAGTTAAACCTATTCTATCTGGGTTCATATCAACTTGAATTATTGTTGCATTTTTTGGCCAATAGTCGATTCCATATCCTGGTAAAGTAGAAAAGGGATTTAATCTTGTTCCTAATGCTAAAACAACATCGGCCTTTGAAATAAGTTCCATAGCTGCTTTTGAACCATTGTAACCTAAAGGTCCAACAGCAAGTGGATGGCTTCCAGGAAAACTATCATTGTGTTGATAACCATTACAAACTGGTGCATCTAATTTCTCTGCTAACTTTTTGCATTCTTCTATCGCTCCACCAATAACTACTCCTGCACCTGAAAGAATTACAGGAAATTTTGCTTTTGATAATAAACTTGAGGCTTTTTCAATTGCATCTTTTCCGCCACCTTGTCTTTCAAATCTTACAATTGGAGGAAGTTCGATATCTATAACTTGTGTCCAATAGTCTCTAGGTACATTTATTTGTGCTGGTGCTGATCCTCTAAAAGCTTTTTCAATTACCCTATTTAAAACTTCAGCCATTCTAGATGGATCTCTAACTTCTTCTTGATAACAAACCATATCCTTAAACAAATTCATTTGTTCTACCTCTTGAAAACCACCTTGTCCCATCGTTTTATTCGCAGCTTGAGGAGTTACAAGTAATAGAGGTGTATGGTTCCAATAAGCTGTTTTAATAGGTGTAACTAAACCCGTAATACCTGGACCATTTTGAGCAATTACCATTGACATTTTTCCAGTTGCCCGAGTGTAACCATCTGCAATTAAACCTCCGTTAGTTTCGTGGGCTACATCCCAAAAAGTTATTCCAGCTTTTGGAAATAAATCTGAAATCGGCATAAAGGCTGAACCAATAATTCCAAATGCATGCTCAACTCCATGCATTTGAAGAACTTTGATAAAAGCTTCTTCTGTGGTCATTTTGGTCATAAAAAAATCTCTACAATTTTGTTTGCAATCGCATGATTAATATATAAATTCTTAGCAAGTTTCTACTAAGAAATCGTCACAATGGCAAAAACAGATATAATTATACACGATAAAAAAGATAATGTTGGCGTAATTGTCATCGAAAAAGTCACTAAAGGACAAGATTGTGGTTGCTGGATAATGGAAGACGACTCCTCATCTAAAGTAAAATCTGAAGCTGAAATACCATTGGGCCATAAAATAGCATTACAGGATCTTAAAGAAGGCGATACTATAATAAAATATGGACATGATATAGGAAAGGTAGTCAAATCTATAAAAAAAGGCGACCATGTTCACGTCCATAACGTAAAAACAAAGAAGTGGTAATATGCAAATTCCAAAAAGTTTTTTAGGTTTTAAAAGAGAAAACGGTAGAGCAGGAACTAGAAATCATGTGATTATTCTTCCAGTAGATGATATCTCGAATGCATGTGCTGAAGCAGTGGCAAATAATATTAAAGGCACGATTGCCCTTCCTCATTCATACGGTAGATTACAATTTGGGGCAGACTTAGAACTTCACTTTAGAACAATGATTGGAACGGGACGAAATCCGAATGTAGCTGCAGTAATTGTAATTGGTATTGAGCCTAAATGGACAAAAAGAATAGTTGATGCGATTGCTAAGACTGGGAAGCCAGTTGAAGGTTTTAGTATAGAGGGTGTTGGGGATATCGACACAATTGCAAAAGTTTCAAAAAAAGCTCAAGAATTTTCAATGTGGGCATCTGAAAAACAAAGAGAGGAATGTCCTATTAGTGATTTGTGGATATCAGTGAAATGTGGAGAGTCTGATACAACATCAGGTCTTGCATCTAATCCTACAGTAGGGAACCTAATGGATAAACTCGAGCCACTTGGAGTACACTTATGTTTTGGTGAAACATCAGAATTAACTGGAGCCGAAACTGTATGTGCAAAAAGAGGAAAAACAAAAGAAGCTCAAGACAAATTTATGAAAACTTGGAGTTCATACAACGATTTTATATTAAAGGAAGCAACAAATGATTTGTCAGAAAGTCAACCAACAGCTGGAAATATTGCTGGAGGGCTTACCACAATTGAAGAAAAAGCTTTTGGAAATTTTCAAAAAATAGGTTCAAGAAAATTTATAGACGTACTAGAGCCAGCTGAGGAACCAACCAAAGGGAAAGGTTTATATTTCATGGATACATCATCAGCTGCTGCTGAGTGTGTCACTCTTCAAGCTGCTGGGGGTTTTAACATTCATTTATTTCCGACCGGTCAAGGAAATATAATTGGCAATCCCATTGAGCCTGTGATTAAGCTTACAGCTAATCCGTTAACCGCCAAAACTATGAGTGAACATATTGACGTTGATGTTTCAAAGATATTATCAAGAGAAATGAATCTTGATCAGGCTGGTGATGAATTGATTAAATCAACTATTAAAGTTGCAAATGGAAGACTAACTTGTGCCGAAGCTCTAGGCCATAAAGAATTTGTGATGACTAAGTTGTACAGAAGTGCCTAATTAAATTACAGAATTTATAGCTTTATAAATTTTATCTTTAGTTAACTCGCCCAAACTTCGATAGACTTCTTTATTGTTTTTATAAATTACAAGCGTGGTTTGGAATTGAATATTCAGTTGTTTGGCAATTTCCCTATTTGTAACATTAAATGTAAGATAAATTAAATTATCAAAATCTTTTTCAACATCTTTCAATGCCTTCATTTGACTCGCACATGATGTGCAATATTTAATCCATGAACTTACAACTACAGTCTTTCCATCTGATTGAGCTTTATTAAAAATTTCATTGGTAAATGTTGTTTTTTTTTCACTTGCATTTAAGCTTAGTGGAAACAAAATTATAATTAAAAATATTATTTTTTTCATAATAGTTAATACAATTTATTTTGATTTAATTAAACTATTTTTGTGATGACGGTGGGGCTGTGTGCACATATTTCTTTTTTAAATTTGATAAAAACCTTCTCAATATTGCCGCACCTACTCCTAATACTAAGGCCAAAACTAATGATGACAATCCATACAAAATTGGAACGTTTTTGGAAAGGTCTCTCACGAATAATGATACCGGTCCCAAATTGAGAGGTTTATTATTTAATGAGTCTTTTGCTAATTCCTCTACAAAAAAAGTGTCGTACGCAATTGCAATACCAACTAATAGTAAAAGAACTGCTAAAATAGTTTTGAATTGCGAGCTATCCACTTTTTCTCCAATTTTTTGACCTACTTGAACTCCAAGAATAGAACCCAAAATTAAAACTGTAACTAGTATCAAGTCAATTGTTCCGTAATTAAATGCATGAAGAATGGTTACAATAGCGCTAATGAATATAGTTACAAATAAAGATGTTCCTGGAATTAATTTTGTAGGCATTCCAATTATGTAAATCATTGCTGGCACAAGTATAAAAGCACCACCAACACCAAGAATAGCTGCTATATAACCTACAATAAATCCCATTATAATTGGAGTAAAAGCGCTTTCATATAGTTTGGATTTTTTAAACCTCATTCTAAAAG
Organism: uncultured Pelagibacteraceae bacterium; assembly: GCA_902631265.1. Classification (GTDB taxonomy): domain Bacteria; phylum Pseudomonadota; class Alphaproteobacteria; order Pelagibacterales; family Pelagibacteraceae; genus Pelagibacter. The sequence continues at coordinate 88,623 of CACOXX010000001.1, forward strand.
GTAACCCTTGTAACCAATTGTGATCATGTAATTTTTTTTTAACGATAATTTTTTTTCTAGCCCTATCTATTTCTGTAACACCTTGAACTAACATCATAGTCCCAATGATTGCTAATATGTACATATATGCAAGTGAAATAACGATATTAATTTTTCCAATATCTTGAAAATAGGTGAAAGTCAAAATACCTAGGACAGTCCCTATTGTGCCACCAACTACAATCATTAGACCCATTTTATAATCAAGAGTACCTTTTAGATAATGTGTAGTAGATCCTGATATAGATGTCCCAAGAATATTATTGGCCTCATTTGGAACTGCATATGCTGGCGGAATACCTAAAAAAATTAAAAAAGGAGTCATCAAAAAACCACCACCGACACCAAATAATCCCGATAGAATTCCAACAAACAAACTTAAAAAAAAGATAAAAGGTAAGCTTACATTAACTTCTGCAATTGGAAGAAAGAACTCCATTGAGATTAATTATTCCTCAAAATTATTAAAGTCAACTATTTGATATTTAAAACCCAAAGAAAGTACTAGATAACATCACAACCCAGTATGCAGCTAAACCTACATAAAGAGCGATTTTAGTATTAATATTTGATAATATTTTTAAATTAAATATGTGCTTGAAAGAGTTTGTGTGTTTTTGAAAATATTCAAGCATATTAATCAATTACACCTTAAGAGGTATCTTTGCAAGAATTTTTTAAAAAATTGTTGCTCCAAATACTTTAACTGCGCCACCCTCCTCCCCAAGGACTAGTCTTCCTAAGAACTCGCCCTCTTCTTTAGTGCTTGTCTGTTTAAACAATACAGTTACGTGCATACCTCGTCTTAAACAGCCGAAAGCTTTGAAATTATCCGTCAAACTTGAGATAAGTTTATTGCTTGCCCATTGTTTGCCTAGCTCAACCTCATTAGCCCCGTAAAGCATTTGTGAAGAGAAATCCCTAGTAAAACCACCATAATCTTTCATATTTGAGGACTTAATAAGATTTGCCCATATTGGATTAGCCAATTTTATAATTTCATCATCAGTCTTTGATGTGAAGCTCATAATTTAGAAGTCCTTTTAAGATGCCTTTTTTTTCTCTTTATCGTCTACTATGTGATAAACAGGTTTTTTTTCCATTGTGAACTTGCCTGTTTCAGGGTCTCTTCTCGATACTGTCAAACAATGCCAATTTTCATCATCTAGTTTCATGTGGTCGCCTCTATAATAGTAACCTGGCCAACGAGTTTCTTCTCTGAATAATGTGTGTTCAGTAACACATTGAGATGTTAATGCTCTATGTTTTAACTCCCAAGCTCTCATTAACTGATGGTAATCCTCAGCCCCTACGTTTTCTAAGTCTTCTTGAAGCCAATCTAATAATTCCAAGCCTTTTTTAAGAAGGTTATCATTTGTCATATAATTATTAGTGATACCACCACAATACTCATCCATAATTTTTTGAAGTCTTTGTAGACCCTGTATAGGTGAAATGTAACTTGGAGAAACCGTACCTCCAGTTATTTCATTTCTTCCTACTGTATAGTTTTCTAAAGGTTTATAAATTACATCTTTTAAATCGTTATACTGTTTCTCACTTACTTTTATATTATTAGCTTTTTTATCTTCAATGTATTTCACTGCAGCTTTAGCGGCTAGTCTTCCCTCTGTGAAAGAACCTGATGAAAATTTGTGAGCACTTCCTCCAACAGTGTCACCTGCTCCAAATAAACCCTCTACAGACATCATTCTGTTATATCCCCAGAAATAATCATCTGGAGCAATATCCTCTGGACCACTTACCCATGCTCCTGAACATGTTGCATGTGAACCCATAACATAAGGCTCTGAAGTTGTTAATTCTGGATTAGTATACTTTGGATCTATGTTTTGTGATGCCCAAACCACAGCTTGACCCACTGTCATACCTAAAAAGTTTTCCCAGCCAACAGTTTCTAAATGAGGGTCTTGAAAAGCTTCTTTAGTTACCATGTGGATCGGTCCACCACCAGCTGCCACCTCTTGAATAAACGCATGATTTCTTAAACAAGTTGGAGTTGGATGATGATCTATATATTCTCCAACAAGTTTTTTGGTAGCATCGTACCATTTTTTTTCATAATTCTCCCCATTTGCATTTTGCGTGTACGTTTTTAAATGTAAAAAATACGCACCAACTGGACCGTAACCATCTTTAAATCTGCAAAGCACAATTCTATTTTCCATTTGTGTCATCTTAGCTCCAGCCGCTATCGGTAATGCGTAAGCAGAACCGTTACTCCAAGGTGCATACCAGGTTCTTCCCATACCTTCACCAACTGCCCTAGGTTTAAATATATGTGATGCTCCACCTGCAGCTATAATAACTGCTTTGGCCTTAAATACATGATAATCACCAGTTCTCATATTAAAACCAACTGCTCCAGCAACTCTATTTTCGTTTTCTTCATCTTTAAGAAGATGAGTAATCATTATTCTATTGTAAATTTTATCAGCTGACTTTTTTGCAGCTTCAGCAACTATCGGCTTATAACTTTCACCATGAATCATTATTTGCCACTTACCTTCTCTTTGATATCTGCCTGTCTCTTTATTTTTCATCATAGGCAATCCCCACTCATCAAACATATGAACAGTTGAGTCTACGTGTCTTGCCATATCATAACCTAAATCTTCTCTAACTAATCCCATTAAATCATTTCTGGCATATCTAACATGGTCTTCGGGTTGATTTTCTCCCCACTGCATTCCCATATAACAGTTAATTGCATAAAGTCCTTGAGCCACCGCACCGCTTCTATCGATGTTGGCCTTTTCAACACAAATGATTTTTAAATTTCTTCCCCAGTGTCTAGCTTCAAAAGTAGCACCAGTACCTGCCATACCACCACCAACAACTAGTACATCACAATCTTCAAAGACAGTTTTATTTTTAGGCATTAATAATAAACTCCTTTTTTAAAGGAGTTCTTATCTAAAGTTGGAAGATCTTTATCAGTATTTAAACCGTGAGGTTCATTATAAAGTATTTGAGAGTTAATTTCTCCTTGATTAGGTTTGTCACCATCTGCAAGTTTTGGAATAAATTTTCCCCATGGCTTTGTTGTTATCGGAGATACAAAATCTTTTTCTGTTCCATTTCTAAATTTTATTTTCCAAGAAATCGTTCCTTTTTCTTCTTCTCTTCTAACTCTTACACTGTGACCCATCGGGGCAAAGTCAGCATAGCCTCTTACATCTATTGCATGATTGGGACAAGCTTTAACACAAGAGTAACATTCCCAACAAAAATTTGGTTCAATGTTTTTTGCTCTTCTAATATTTTTATCGATATGCATGATATCTGAAGGACAGATATCTACACAGTGGCCACAACCATCGCACCTGGTCATGTATACAAATGTTGACATTTATTTTATCTCCTTTTCTAATCCTAACATATTAATAGTGTTTTGGCTCTTCTCTTTTTATGCCAAGACCAAACTGTTCTGGCGCATCTGCCGGTGGGGGAAGATTGTCTCTAGAACCATCAGCTTCAGCTAAATTTTTTTGTATTGCTGCCCCAGGTTTGTAAAACATGTGAGCAAACTTCGACCAGTAAACGCCTCCGAATAAAACTATATTTGAAACCCCAAAAAGCACTAGAAATAAAGTGTCCCATCCAACCATTTGATTAAACTGTAGGTAAGACCAAAATAAACCAAAAGTAGCAGAAGCTAAGAGCGCTAACACAAATAAATCTGCAGTAATTATTCTAAAGACTGAATTTGCTTCGGCTGCAACGTCTACTCTTAAAAAAAGCCAAAACCAATATCCACCCAAACAAGTCATTATTGCTCCAACATGCCAAAGAATTGGCCATACGTTTGGAGTTTGAGAATCGGTATAAAAAAATATCATCGCAGCAGAACCAATCCAAAAAAGGATTGTTCCATACATTCCTAGGACATGTGCAATTCTTCTTTTACCCCAACCTAACTCAGCTGTTGTTCCAATATCATGAATTATTGTCTTGCCAATAACGGCTAACCTTTCGCCAGTACCTAACTCTCTTTTAGCTGATTTTTTTGCTTTTTTTGCATTGTTAAAAAAATATTTAACATTTTTTTTATGTATCATATCCAACACTGTACCTAAAATAACTAATCCAACCATGACGATTACAAAAGATTGAATTGCCATCATTGGGATTGTTTCAGCTAAAATTGCAAATGGATTGGTTGTAAACATATTTTTATAAAATTTTATTATTACTAGTATACTTAAAAAAATAGTTCAACAGTGATTAAAGCGCACTATTTGCCCAATAAGAACATTATTTTTTAATTTTTCGAGTATAATGTTGTTTTGAAGGTATAACGCTTCTAATTCCACCTTGTGGATTATCTACATCACCTGTACGTCTTGGAATCACATGTATATGACAATGAAAAATAGATTGGCCTGCAACTTTTCCAGCATTAGTTCCAATATTAAAACCTTCAACAGACTTATCTTCTTTCATTATTTTTTTTTTTAATTTTTTAATAAGATCGTTACAAGCTAAAATTTCTTTTTCATCTAATTCAAAGTAATTTTCTATACATCTCTTTGGAACAACTAGTGAGTGTGACTGTGAAACAGGGTAGCTATCTAAAGATGCATACGCATAATCATTTTCAAATATAAATTCATTTTGATTAATTTTACAGAATATGCAAGGATTGTTTGGATCGTTCATAATGATTAAAAATTTAAGTATTTGTTCACTTTTTTATATCCGAAATTATTTTTACTCTTCCAATTCATTTGCTTGATATATTTGACAGGTGTAACACCTTTTCCTGAGCCTATTAACATTATTTCATCAAACTTTTTCAAATCTTTATAATTAATATCTCTAAATGAAATTTTAATCTTACCTTTTAAATATTTAATTGTATTTCCAATATAACAATTGTTTTTTGGTGTGAAATATTCTTTATTTTTGAAAAATAAAATATTTGAAGTACAAGTTTCTAAAATTTTTCCTCTATAAACTAAAGCTATGTCAGTTTTAGTCGAGTCATGTCTATTTAATTCTTTGAGAATCTTTTTGTAATAAAGATTTTTTGTTGAGGGGTCAATTCTTTTGTAATTTATGATTTTAAGTTCAAAATTTTTTTTAGGTTTAAGTCTTCTACGTAAAGAAATTGATATAATTTTTTTTGTTAAAGCAACTCGAAGCAGATGATCATAATTAATATTTTTATTAATACTTGAATGAATTAAATGCTTGATATTACTTTCGATATTTTTTGTATAAATTTTATATTTTTTAAGAGATTTGATTAATCCATCTAAGTGATTTTTGAATAAAACAAGCTTACCAGATTTTCCTATAAGTCTTATAGTTGTAAAGACTCCGTAGGACCCCCATAAATCTTTAAATCCTATTTCTTTTAGATTACTTACTAGATAAGATTTTTTTGATAAAAAAATTGCCATTTTCAGTTAAGAATGAATCTGGATGAAATTGAAATCCATAAATTTTATTTAGATTATCTTCAAAAGCCATCGCTGTATTAGTTTTTGTACAACGCATCGTGATATTGAGATTTTTTGAAAAATATGGCTCATTTAACTTTAATGAATGATATCTTCCAATATTAAAAACTTTATTCTTCTTAAAAATTTTACTTTTTCCATTTACTTTTATTTTTGATTGATAACCATGATAAATTTTATTTTGTTGTCTAATTTTTCCACCTTCGTTATATAATATCAACTGAAATCCTAAACATATACCAATCATTTTTTTTTTACCCTTGTATTTGTTATAAATTTTTGAAGTTTCTGGATAATCTTTTGGAGAGCCAGGACCTGGAGAAAAAACTATCACATCTGATTTATTTAATAATTTTTTATTTATGTCAAAATAATCAGAGCAATAAACTTTATCAAATTGAGAAAATTGATGAACCACATTCCATGTAAAAGAATCTTGATGATCAATAATATATATCATTTAAATAACTCCAATAAGGATTTTGCTTTAATGTAATTTTCGCTAAATTCTTTTTTTGATGAACTATCTAATACAACACCTGAGGCTGCTGATATTTCTGAAACATTTTTGAAATTTAGAATTGATCTTATTATTATGTTAAACCGCATATCCTTATTAAATTTAATAAATCCGAAACTTCCTGTAAAAATATTTCGTCCCTCTTTTTCCTGACTATTTAAAAGTTGAAGTGTTCTTATTTTTGGACAACCTATAACAGACCCACCAGGCATCATAGACTTAATTATATCTTTAAGATTAATATTATTTTTTAATTTACCCTCTATTGTAGATACGTAGTGATACAAATGTTTATATTCCTCTACATATTTTTTTTTTTTGATTACTACACTTCCTGGTTTGCAAATTTTTGATAAATCGTTTCTCTCCATATCTACAATCATATTATGTTCTTTTGTCTCTTTGTTATTATTCTTAAAGAAATTGAGAGCTTTAGATTTGTTTAACTTTTGATTTTTTTTTAGGGTTCCGGCTATTGGTTTCGTTGTTACCTTTAATCCCTTTTTTTCTATTAAAGTTTCAGGAGAGCAGCTAACAATAGAGTAATTCTTGTCTCTAATCATAAAGGCCTCTGGAGCAGAGTTTACCTTCATTAATTTCCAAAAAAAACTCACCGGATCTATCTCGGATTTATTTTTATACTTTGTGCAAATTTTTATTTGGTAGGTTTCACCTGCTCTGATTTTTTTAGAAAAAAGATTGAAGATTCTTTTATACTTTTCAAAGTTAATATTAATCTTAAATGGTTTTAATATTTTGGTTTTATTAAAGTGGTAATTAAAATGTTGTTTCTTTAGTGTTGAAGATATTTTAATTTTTTTTGATAAAGTAATTATAGTTTCTGGTTTATAGAAAAGACCCTTATAAAATCCATTCTTTTTTTGATTTCTAATTCTAATATTTAGCAAGTTACATAATATTTCGTAGCCAAAAAAACCTATATAAAGGTCTTGTTCCCTTCTAAATTTTTTTTTTGTTATGTTGTTTAAAAAATTTTCTATGTTTGAGTTATTTAGTACTATTCTCTTTGAAAAATCTGTAAATATTTTATATCCCTCTTTATATCTATAGATGACCATAGGTTTATCTGATTGATATAATTTCTCCAGATAAGGACTAAAATTTGATTTATGCTTTTTGTAATCTATCAATTGCTTGCTCTTTAATTGGTAAGTGTATTAAGCCTGCAAAAACAGATAATGCAATTGCTAAATACCACGCATAGTTATAAGAGCCATATATGTCATAGAAAAGTCCGCCAAGATATGCTCCAAAAAAAGATCCAAATTGATGACTTAAAAAAACTAAACCATATAAAAGGCCGAGATACTTAGTCCCAAAAATATGAGCTACAATTCCACTCGTAGCTGGAACAGTGGATAACCATAAAAAACCAAAGCTAGCACCAAATATTATTGATGAAATAGTGCTTGGAGGTAAAAAAATAAACAAACAAATTGAGACACCTCTTAAAAAATAAATAGAACTTAAGATAATTTTTTTACTCATCTTTGTAGATAAATAGCCACTTAACAAAGAACCAATGATATTAAAAAAACCTATCAAAGATAAAATCATCGCTGCAGTCCAATCATCCAGACCTCTGTCTGCTACATATTTTGGCACATGAGTTCCAACTAAGGTAATATGAAAACCACATACAAAGAATCCTGAAACCAGTAAAACATAACTTTTGTTTCGAAATGCTTCTTTAAGAGCATCTAAAGACCCTTGATCATTCTGAGCATCAATCGTTTTATCTAGCTGTGGTGATCTCACAAAATAAGCAAACATTAATCCTACAGATAAAAATATCATGAAATAAAAAAGGGTATTTACCCATCCATTATTTTGTAAGGAATAGTTTGTAAAAAGTGGTGAAAGGAAATAACCAAAAGAACCAACGGCTGTAACAATACTCATTGCGATTGTTCTATTTGAAAGTGGAAAATGTTTACCAACAATTGACATTGGGATACTTATTGCTGTGCCTCCGCAACCAATACCAATTAAAACTCCTAAACTAATTTGGAAGTAAATCCCAGTGTTAGGACCTGCATACAAAAAATAAACTCCCAGGATGTAAAAAAGAAATGCAAGGATAATTGATTTGTGGCCTCCATATTTGTCTGCAAGAACGCCAAAAATTGGGCCAGATAGTCCCCAACCCAACATTTGAATACCTATAGCTAAACCAAATTCAGTATTTGAAATTCCTAAATCATTATTAAAGTCAATGAAAAACATTCCAAAAACTTGCCTTACACTCAAAGACATTAAAACTACTACACAAGCGCAAACTAAAGTAGTTAAAGCTAGATTGTTTTGAATAAATTTTTCTGAACTCATTTGATGAATTTAAGAGATCTTCTTAAATCTTCAATCAAATCTTTTGGATCTTCTAATCCGATATGTAATCTTACTATATGCTCATCTTTTGATAAATTTAAGTAAGATCTGTCTCCTTGTTCTCTAATTTCTTGATGTAATGCCAAACTCTCAAAACCTCCCCAACTATATCCATATCCAAATAATTTTAATGAATTTACAAATTTTATTACATTCTTTTTCGCTGATTTAATTCTTAAACCCATAAGACCAGATGCCCCTTTATAATATTTTTTCCAAAGGTTGTAGTTTAAGGAACCTTTTTTAAATGGATATAAAAGTTTAATTTTTTTGTGCTTAGACAAGAAACTTGCAACTTTCATAGCATTCAATTGATGTCTATCCAATCTCACGTCTAGAGTTCTTAAACCTCTAGTTACTAAATAAGCATCATCGGGCCCCATTCTAAGTCCTGTAATTTTTTCAGCTAATTGGACCTTTTTGAAAACTTTTTTGTTTACTGCTAAACTGCCACCCATTACATCAGAGTGTCCAGAATAATATTTGGTAGCTGAGACAATGGACATGTCGAAACCTAACTTTATTGGCTTAAGAAAATATGGTGTTCCCCAAGTATTATCAATTGCTGTAAAAATCTTATTTTTTTTTGCTATAGAAATAATTTTTGATAGGTCTTGAAACTCAAAGGAATTGCTACCAGGACACTCAACAAATATAAGTTTTGTTTTTTTACTTATGTTATTTTTGATCGTACTTAGGTCATGAGGATTATAAAATTTTGTTTTAATATTAAATTCTTTTAAATAATCTTTAGTTAACAATCGTGTTGGACTGTAAACAGGGTCAGCAACTATTATTTCATCCCCAGGTCTTACAACACTGAATATTGCTAAAAAAACAGAACCAAAACCAGTTGGTGTTAGAAAAACATGATAAGACTCTTCCAATTTTGTTAAAATTTTTGAGAGTGTATGTGTCGTTGATGTTCCTTGTCTTCCATAATCATAGTGGCCCCCAGTTGGATCTTTGATACTTTTCTTTTGAGTTTTTCTAATATCTTGCATGGATTTAAATATAATAGTTGATGCTCGCACCACAGGTGGATTTACCGACTGATTATGAAAATCTTTAGCAGTGTGTTTTAAAAATGTTTTAAAAGAGTAGCCCATAAAAAAATTGAATACTAATGGGGACAATGCTATATCCCGTATATAAGTCAATAAAATAATAGATAGGAGATAATAATGGGTTATCCAAAGAAACACAGAGGCCGTAGAAAAATGGGCTCAAAAAAAAGAAGAGCAAGAAAAAAAAATAAAAAGAAATAATTCTGCTCAAAATGGATAATATCAAAAAGGTCAAGGCCTTAAGTATTTGGATTTTTATAGTTCCATTTGTTGCTACAAATACTTGTTTAATTTTAATTACTCAATTTCACGAACTTTTTCCCAATAAAGAAAATATAATACATTTCACATTTCCCTATATAGATGGTGGGGCCTCTATTAGTAGAACAGCAAGATACTTTCCAACTTATTTGGTTTTTAAGCCTGCTATGTTTTTAACCGCTTATTTATTAATAAAATATTGGATCTTTAATAAACAAATTATATTAAACATACATGGAAATCATAAACACTTAAAAAGAATGCTTTTCTTTGGAATAGGATCTGCGGTTTGTCTTGTAATCCATTCAATTTTTCTAGGCATAAAATTTGATATTGGCGTGTATAAACTTTTTAGACGAGTTATAATGTTGGCATTCATAATATTTGAGATAGCCGCCCAAACTTATTTTGTTTTAATTTTTTACTCTATCAAATCAAAACTTAAATCATTTATTAACGAAACATATCTGAAATGTAAGGCTGTTTTAGTATCAATTTTAATTTTTGTAGGTATCCTTGCCATACCTTTGGTAAGTATGCCAGGTAATAAACACCTTAAACATGCATTAGAATGGGATTATTTTTTGGGGGTAATTATTTTTTATATATTTACTTTTTTGTTGTGGAAAAAAAAGAGTAATTAGTTTTTTATCCAACCTCCGCCTAAGACTTTATAACCGTTTTTATTTTTTTGATAAAAAACACATGCTTGACCCGGTGAAACACCGAATTCATCCTCCATTAAATTTACTTTAGCTTTTGAACCTGATACTTCAACTTTTGAAGGAATTAATTTTCCTGTTGATCTTATCTTTACATAAACTTTTTTGTTCAATTCGCTATCATCACATAAAATATTAAGATTATCTAAATTAATATTTCTTTTTGCTAAGTATTTTTTTGGTCCAACAATTATTTCATTCCTCTTTGGATCTATTTCTATAACATACAATGGATCTTTATCAGAAACCTTGATGCCTCTTCTTTGTCCAATTGTAAAATTTACTATCCCATCATGAACCCCAATTACCTTTCCTTCAATATTTTTGATATTTCCTTTTACAAACGCTTTAGGTTCAAATTTTTTAATTACAGATGAATAGTCACCGTTAGGAACAAAACAAATATCCTGACTATCTGGTTTATTTGCTACATTTAAATTAAGTTTTTTTGCAATTTCTCTTGTCTCACCTTTCAGTAAGTTTCCCAAAGGAAATCTTAGAAAATTAAGTTGATCCCTCTTTGTATTAAATAGAAAATAGCTTTGATCCCTATTATGATCCTCTGCACGATACATTTCATTTTTTTTTCCATCAAATATCGATCTTACATAGTGACCAGTTATCAAGGCATCTGCTTTTAAATCTTTTGCTTCCATAAAAAGATCTTTAAATTTTACTGTTTGATTACACTGAACACATGGTATTGGAGTTTCACCTTTTAGGTAGCTCTCAACAAAATTATCAATAACTCCCTCTTTAAATTTATTTTGGTAGTATAGAATTTTATGATCGATATCCAATTTATGAGCCACTCTTTTTGCGTCTAATATATCTTGTCCCGCGCAACATTGTTTTGATTGGGAAACTTGTTTGGTATCATCATAAAGTTTAAGTGTAATGCCAATAACTTTATAACCTTCTTTTTTCATTAATCCAGCAACTGTTGAAGAATCTACTCCTCCTGACATTGCAACAACTACGACTGTGTCTTTTGTTTTTTTGTCAATTCCAATTGAGTTTAAATTGTTTTTCATAAACTTTAAAATTATACTATTTTTATTTAAAAAACTAAATTAAATGATTTTAGATTATGAACCAGGTGACAAAGTGATTAATCCTAAAAATAAAGATTGGGGAATAGGTCAAGTACAATCAATTATAAAAGAGAAAGTTACTGTAAATTTTGAAAATGTTGGTAAAAAAGTGATAAACGCTAATTTAATAGAACTAATTAAGATTTGATCAAAAATGAACTTAGAAGAAAAAAAAAAAATTGTACTAGATTTAATTGGTACTTTCCAAACAGCAAGTAAATTATCTTTGTCGTTAAGGAAGAAAGGTCTTAAAGAAACCATTAAGGAAGATAATACCCCTGTAACAAATGGGGATCTTGAGGTTAATAAATTATTGATAGATAAAATTAATAAGTTAACACCAGATATTCTTATTGTTTCAGAGGAAACTTCCACAAACAAAAATTTGGATAACCTCTCAACTTTTTGGCTTATCGATCCCATAGATGGCACTTATGACTATATTAATGATAAAGACGAATTTACTATAAACGCTGCTCTCATTATTAACAAAGTTCCTGAAATAGGTATTATTAGCGCTCCAGCAAAAAATAGATTATTTTATACATATGGCGATGGGAATTCATTCGAAATAGTTGATGATAAAGCTCAGTTGTTAAACACTAAAATAAATACCAGTGACAAAGAAAATATTAAAGCTGTAAGTTATTCAGATAAACTTAAAAATGAAATTAAAGATATCCATGACAAATTTAAAGTAACAAGTTATACAAAAATGAAAAGTTCTCTAAAATTTTGTGTTATTGCAGCAGGTGAATTTGATCTTTATGTGGCTGAACCAAGGGCATCTGAATGGGACATTGCAGCAGGAGATGCAATTTTAAGTAATTCTGGTGGCTCTATCACTGACATGAATGGAGGAAAAATTTATTATGGAAAAAAGGATTTTAAAAACCCAGGTATAATTTTGAAAAGTGCAAGATTAAGTAATGGATGAACAGTTAAGAATTATATTAATTATTATAGTATCAGTTTCTATTTTTGGTCTAATAGTTTTTATAATAGTAAAAAACTACATAAAATCCAAGATAGATTATTATTTGAATAAAAAAAACGAGAGGACTACAAAAGACGAATAATTTTCTCATATTCATCTTTTGATAAATCCATTATTCTTTTTGACGTTTCAAAACTAAACCCATTCCTTGCTAATATTCCAATATCTTTTTTAAAAAAAATAGGCCTATTATCTTCTGATCTATGTGGCCCGATTTTTTTCTTTTTACAAAGTTTTATTGCAGAAAAAAAATCTTGGTCATCATTATTTTCTTTAATTTTATCTAAAGTTTCCTTAACAAATTTATCATTAATTCCTTTTGACATTAGGTAGCTCCTAATTTTGTTAATTGAGCTACCTCTTTGAATCAAATTTTTCGCTTTGCTCTCAGAATAAAACTTATCATTAATAAACTTGGATTGTTCCAAATCTGACAATACAATGTCTATAAGGTTTTGATAATTGCCCTTTTTCATGTTTGTAGAACCAGACTTTAAATATTTCTTCAATAAATACGTTCTAAGTTGTTGTTTAGACGGAGCATATTTTTCAATGTATTTTAAGGAAAAATCTCGTATCTCAGATACAGTAAATTCTAAATTTTTTTTTTTATTTTTTAAGGGAATCATTATAATTTTTATTATATTATAACCTCAAATGATTGAACAAATTAATAATTTCTTTACAATTGAAATGATCTATCTTTGGTTGAATTTAGGTGTTCTACCCTTTTGGATCATTCTATTTTTTTTTCCTCATTCATTTATGAGTAAATATTTAGTTAGATCAATTTTCCCCTTTATGATCTTCTCCTTCGTTTACGTTTATCTGTTATACTATTTTTTTATATCAGATTTCAATTTTCAGAATAATTTTACACTTTATTTAAGCCTTGAAAACTTATCAGATCTTTTTTCAGAAAATGGTTTTTTAATAATGTTTTGGTGTCATTTTTTTAGCAGTAAACTTATTTTGTGGAGCATGGATTGTATCTGATAGTATTAAGCTCTCAATTTCAAAATTTTTAACTTTTTTCCCTTTGCTAATTACTTATTTTATAGGTCCTCTTGGATTATTCATTTATTGGTTAGTCAGGATTTTTTTCGCAAGAAGAATGTCATTGTATGACTAAATTTATTCAATTTTATTACGATTTTTCAAGCCCCTACACTTATATAGCACATAAAAAAATCAGAGAAATTCAAAAAAAAAATTCTATAAAATTTATTTATTGTCC
>CACOXX010000002.1 GCA_902631265.1 uncultured Pelagibacteraceae bacterium
TTAGAATTACCCTTAAGTTTATTTCTAACTCTGAATTTTTTTCTCTGTAAAGTGCTTAATTTCATTATTTCTTTTTACCCTCTTTCCTTAAAATATATTGACCTTTTTCTTTAATTCCTTTTCCTTTATAAGGTTCGGGTGGTCTAAAAGATTTGATCTTTGATGCAATCATACCAACTTTTTGTTTATCAATTCCTGATATTTTTATAGTTGTTTGTTTCTCAACTAAAATTTTTACATCCTCAGGAATATCAAAATTAATATCATGACTAAAACCTAGTTGAAGGTTCAATTGTTTTCCTTTTAATGCTGCCCTGTAACCTACACCGCTTAGCTCAAGCACTTTTTCAAAACCCACACTAGTTCCTATAATTGCATTATTAATAAGACTTCTATTCATTCCCCATAATCTTTTAGTATCATCGTCTAGTTTCTTAGGTTTAATTGAAACATTTTTGCCATCATCGATTTTAAAATCAAACATTTCTAAATTAATTTTCAACTTTTGTTTACCTAAAGGACCTTCTATATTTATATCTGATCCTGCTAAAGCGACTTTGACTTTATCTGGAATATTAATACTTATTTTACCAATTTTAGACATTAAAATACCTTACAAATTATTTCGCCACCAACTTTTTGTTTTCTTGCATCTATATCTGTCATGACACCTTTTGGTGTAGATATAATTGCAATTCCTAGACCATTATTAATTTTTGGTAAGCTTTGTGCACTAGAAAAAACTCTTCTACCTGGTTTTGATACTCTTTCAATTACACTTATTACTGGAGAGCCTAAATTATACTTTAGATCAATAATTAAAACTTGTTTGTTTTCATTTTTATCAACATTAAACCCATTGATATATCCTTCGTTTTTTAAAACATCTGCAATCTTCATCTTAAAATTTGATGAAGGCATTTCTACTTTTTTATGATTTCTTAATTGCGAGTTTTTTATCCTCGCTAGCATATCTCCTATTGGATCTGTTAAACTCATATAATTCCCCTTTCTACCAACTTGATTTTATCATACCTGGAATTTTACCCTGCAGACCTAGTTGTCTAAGAGCTATTCTGGATATTCTTAATTTTCTGTAAACACCATGAGGTCTACCTGTAATTTCACATCTATTTCTTACTCTGGTCTTCGCCGAATTTCTTGGTAATTTTGACAATTTTTGTTGAGCTTTAAACCTTTCCTCTAAAGGTAATTTTTTATTCATTATAATTAATTTTAGTTTTTTTCTTTTTGCATAGAATCTATCTGACAACTTTCTTCGTCTATTATTTTTATTTATTGAACTGAGTTTTGCCATTAGTTGCTCCTTTCTTCTCTAAATGGAAAATTAAACTTCTTTAATAATTCTAAGCTATGTTCTTTCGAGTTTGATTTTATAACTATTGTAATATCTAGACCTCTTATTTTATCTACCTTGTCAAAATTTACCTCAGGAAATATTATGTGCTCCTTTACACCAAAAGTGAAATTACCAAACTTATCGAAACCTTTTGGGGAAAGTCCTCTAAAATCTTTTATTCTTGGAAGCGCAATGTTTACAAGTCTATCTATAAATTCATACATTTTATTTTTTCTTAAAGTAACTTTAAGTCCAGCTTTCGTATCTTTACGTGTTTTAAAATTTGAAATGGATTTTTTAAATTTCGTTGAAACTGGTTTTTGTCCTGCAATTTTAGCTAAATCTTCTTCGCAAGATTTAAATATTTTTGAATCGTTTCCATCTATTCCTAGACCCATATTTAAAACGACTTTTTCAAATTTAGGTGCCATATTAAGATTTTTAAAACCATATTTTTCTTTAAGCATGGTTTTAACCTCTTTATGATAAAGTGTTTTTAATCTTGGTATCATTTTTTAGCTACCTTTTTGTTTTCTTTTTTTTCATCTAATTTAAGATTTGATAAATGAACGAAATTTTCTTTGTCTACTATTCCACCTTTTCTTTCTTTTGTAGTTTTAAGATGTTTTTTTATCATGTTTATCCCTTTAATTTTTGCTCTATTTCTCTTTCTATCTAATTCTATAATCTCACCTGATTTATTTTTATCTCTTCCAACAAGCACTTTGACATTTGAGCCTTTTTTAATCACTTAAATTACCTCCGGAGCTAATGATATTATTTTCATTTGCCCTCTACTTCTTAATTCTCTCGTAACTGGTCCAAAAATTCTAGTACCAATAGGTTCACCTTTATCATCTGTCAAAACAGCTGCATTATTGTCGAATCTAACTTTTGATCCATCGTCTCGGTGAATCCCTTTTTTTACTCTAACAACTACAGCTTTATGAACTGAACCTTTTTTGACTTTGCCTTTAGGGATGGCTTCCTTTACAGCAACAACAATTGTGTCGCCAATACTTGCATATCTTCTTTTTGACCCTCCAAGTACTTTTATACACTCAATTTTTTTGGCACCAGTATTATCTGCTACAAATAGTTCTGTTTGTACCTGTATCATTTATTGTCTCCTAAAACTTCAAATTTTTTTGTTTTTGAGTAAGGTCTACATTCAATTATCTTCACCTTATCTCCATTTTTAAACTTATTATTTTCATCATGGGCACTGAATTTTTTTTTAACTTTAATAACTTTTTTTAACGTGGGATGCTGAAATTTTCTTTCTACCATTACAGTTATGGTTTTATTTGGTTTGTCACTCACTACAATTCCACTTAATATTTTTTTAGGCACTTTTTTTCCTTCCAATTAGAGTTTTCATTCTTGAAATATCTTTTTTAGCTTGAGATATTTTAGACGGATTTGTAAGTTGTCCGTTTGTTTTTTGGAATCTCAAATTAAACAAATCTTTTTTAAGCTTATCTAAATTTTTCAACGCTTGATCCTTGGTAAATTTCTTTATTTCATTTTTCTTCATTATGAGATCCTTCTTATAAACTTAGTTTTAATTGGTAGTTTTGCAGAAGCTTTATATAGCGCCTCTTTTGCTATTTGTTCGGATACTCCATCTACCTCAAATAAAATTCTTCCTGGTTTAACTCTACATGCCCAAAATTCCGGTGAACCTTTACCCTTTCCCATTCTAACTTCAGTTGGTTTTTTTGATACAGGTATATTTGGAAAAACCCTTGTCCAAACTCTACCTTGTCTTTTCATGTGTCTTGTTAAGGCGACTCTAGCTGCCTCTATTTGTTTTGAAATTACTCTATCTGGCTGCAATGCTTTAAGTCCAAAGGAACCATAATTCATCTTATTGCATCTAGAAGCATTTCCGTGAATACGACCTTTATGAGCTTTTCTAAATTTTGTTCTAGTTGGTTGTAGCATAGTTATCTCTTGTTTGTTTCCTGACTAAATTCTTTCGTAAAAATTTCACCTTTATATATCCAAACTTTAATACCAATAATTCCATACGTGGTTAAAGCTTCCGCTTCTGCATAATCTATGTCCGCTCTTAGAGTGTGGGAAGGAATACTTCCGTCTCTTAGCCATTCTGTCCTCGCAATTTCGTTTCCACCTAATCTGCCACTTACAGACACTTTTATACCCTTTGCTCCTAATCTTAATGCAGACTGCATAGCTCTCTTCATAGCTCTTCTATATGAAATTCTTTTAACCAGCTGTTGGGATATATTTTCAGCAACTAAATAACTGTTTGTCTCTGGTTTTTTTACTTCTTTAATATTAAGGTTCACTTCATTTGTAGTTAGTCTAGATAGTTTTTCTTTGATCTTTTCAATATCACTTCCCTTTTTACCGATTACAAAACCAGGTCTTGAAGTATAAATTGTTACAAAACATTTTTTTGAAGTCCTTTCTATCATTACTTTTGAAACCCCAGAGTTAATGACGTTTTTTTTGATATATTCTCTTATTTTAAAGTCTTCGATTAGAAATTTACCGAAATCCTTTTTTTTAGCATACCAAACTGAATCCCATCCTCTATTAACTCCAAGTCTTAAACCTACAGGATTAACCTTTTGTCCCATCTTTAACCTCTTTAGTTTGTAATTTTTCCGATAATATAATAGTTAAATTTGAATATGGTTTTAAGATTGGAGCTGCTCTTCCTTTTGCTCTAGGTCTAAATCTTTTCATAGTGATTTGTTTACCGCAGTAAGCTTCTTTAACAAAAAGTTTATCAATATCATATTGAAAATTGTTTTCTGCATTAGCAATAGCTGAAGATAAAGTTTTTTTGATATCCTTACAAATTCTTTTATTCGAAAAATCAAGATCTCTGATCGCTAAATCAACTTTTTTTCCAACAATACCTTTTAAAATTGGATTAAGTTTTCTAGTACTAGATCTAATATTTTTATTTACTGACCTTACTAAATTTGTTTCTTTTTTATCTTTTTTGCTCATTTTTATTTCTTCTCTTCAGTTTTAGATTCTTCAGCCTTGGCCTTTTTATCAGCTGGAGTATGACCAAAAAATTGTCTTGTCGGTGCAAATTCTCCAAATTTATGGCCAACCATATCTTCAGATACAGTAAGTGGAATAAACTTTTTACCATTATAAATTAAAAAACTTAAACCAACAAAATCTGGAATTATCGTTGATTTTCTTGACCAAGTTTTAATAGGCTTTTTACCAGACTCATTTTTTTGTTTTTCAGCCTTTTTAATTAAGCTTTCTTCAACAAATGGACCTTTCCAAACTGATCTAGTCATTTTAACCTTTTTTTTTCTTTCTTCTTCGAATTATAAATTTATCTGTTCTTTTATTATCTCTTGTTTTCAAACCTTTTGCAGATTGACCTTTTCTAGAGACAGGATGTCTACCACCTGCAGATTTACCTTCACCACCACCATGAGGGTGATCAACTGGGTTCATAACGACACCTCTTGTGTGGGGTCTTCTACCAAGCCATCTTGATCTACCAGCTTTACCAATCTTAATATTTTTTTGATCAGGGTTTGAAAGAACTCCAATAGTAGCCATTGCTCTAGAGTCAATTCTTCTAACCTCTCCTGATGCCATCTTAATAATTGAATAACTCCCATCATTACCTGAAATAGAAACAGACGTTCCTGCTGATCTCGCAATTTTTCCGCCACCACCAGGATTGATTTCTACATTATGTATATCAATACCAACAGGTATTTCAGATAATGGTAAGCAATTTCCTACTTTGATTTCAGAATTTGGTCCATTTGAGATTTTATCACCAACCTTAATTTCTTGGGGCGCTAAATAGTAATATCTCTCACCATCAGGAAATTTAACTAACATTATGTGACATGATCTGTTAGGATCATATTCAATTCTTTCTACCTCAGCTTTTTCACCAAATTTTTTTCTATAAAAATCAACGTTTCTATATTTTTGCTTATGTCCGCCACCAACATTTCTAGCTGTTATTCTTCCAAGATTGTTTCTTCCGCTTGATGAATTTTTTACTGATGTAAGAGGCTTAAATGGTTTGCCTTTCCAAAGATTTTTTCTATCAACAAGAATAGTTCCTCTTACAGATTTAGTATACGGTTTGAATGTTTTTAATGCCATTTTATATTCCTGTTGTTAGATCAATAGATTGACCTTTTTTTAATGTAATCACTGCTTTTTTGTAACCTTTTACTCTACTGTTTCTGCCTCTGGTAAATTTCAAAATAGATTTTTTGTTAATAATATTAACTTTTACTACGTTCACTTTAAATAATTTTTCAATATTTTTCTTTAAAGTTTTTTTGTTAGCGTCATCCCTTACTTTAAAAACAACTTTATTTTGAGAAGACATATTTGATGACTTTTCAGTTATAACAGGTGATATTATTGTGTCGTATAAATTTACTTTGCTCATTAATTGTACCTTTTTTCTAATTCTTTTACCGATGTTTCTGTGAAAATAATTTTTTTGAATTTCAATATATCGTATGCACTAAAATGACCTATATCTGTACATTTTACGTTAGGAATATTTTTTGTAGCCCTAAATATTTTATCTTTGGAATTTTTATCTAAAATCAAAATTGAGTTCTTAGCATCAAACTTTTTCAAAATTTTGTCCATTTCTTTTGTTTTTTTTATTTCTTTAGAAAAGTCATCAAAAACAATTACCTCTTTGAGTTTTAATTTTTTTGATAAAATAGAGCTAATGCTCTGTCTTTTTTCATTTTTGTTTAATTTTCTAGTTTTATAATTATTTCTTCCTTTTGGACCATGAGCTATACCACCACCTACAAAAATTGGAGCTTTTCTACTTGCGTGTCTTGCATTACCTGTTCCTTTTTGTGCGTAGATTTTTGAAGTAGATCCAATAATTTCATTCTTTTGTTTTGTTTTGGAGCTCCTTCCTTTGTAATTAGCGTTAGTCTTATAAATAACGGAGCTAATTAATTTCTCATTGATTTTTGAAGAAAAAATTGAATCTTTAACTTCAACTGAGCTTTTTTTTCCTTCAAGATTTATTTTTTCAATTTTCATTTATTTTTTCTTCTTTTCTGGAACTTTTTTTAATTTTTCCATTTTCTCAATTTTTTCTGACATTGTAAGTTTTCTAATATTCTTAACTGATTGTTTAACTAGAACTTCAGTATTTTTTGAACCAGGAATTGATCCTTTTAAATAGATAATATCATTTTCTAAATCAGTTTTGATAATTTCAATATTTTGTTTAGTTCTCATTTTACTTCCCATATGGCCTGCCATTTTCTTTCCTTTAAAAACTTTACCTGGATCTTGGTTTTGACCAGTTGAACCATGCGCTCTATGTGAAATTGAAACGCCATGTGATGCTCTTAGACCTCCAAAATTATGTCTTTTCATTGCTCCAGCAAATCCTTTACCAATTGTTTTTGAACGAACATCAACAAATTTTGCATCTTTAAAAATCTCTATTCCAAGTTCGTTACCTTCTTTGTAACTATCCAAATTAGATACCCTAAATTCTTTTAAAACTTTTTTAGGTTCAGTATTTTTTTTAGAGAAAAAACCTTTCATTTGTTTTGAGAGTTTTGAATTTTTTATTTTTCCAAAACCAACTTGAACAGCATTGTAACCTCTTTGATCTTTTGAAATTAGTTGAATTATTCTTCCTTTATCAATTTTTACAGCTGTAACAGGCACCGACTGGCCAGATTTATAAAATTCTCTCGTCATACCAATTTTCTTTCCGATAAGTCCAATTTCTTGAATCATATTTTAATCTCCACATCTACACCTGAAGCTAAGTCGAGTTTCATCAAAGCTTCAACAGTTTGTGGTGTTGGTTCTATAATATCTATTAGTCTTTTATGAGTTCTTGTTTCAAATTGCTCCCTACTTTTTTTATCAATGTGAGGAGATCTTAAAACAGTATATCTTTCTATTTTTGTTGGTAAAGGGATAGGTCCTTTTATGTTTGCACCAGTTCTTTTTACTGTGTTGACTATCTCTTCAGTTGATTGATCTAAAACTTTATTGTCGTATGCTCTTAATTTAATTCTAATATTTTGTTTATCCATTTGAACCTGTCTTTTTTGTAACTTCATCTTGAACATTTTGTGGAACTTTATCGTAATGGTCGAAGAACATTGAGTATTGTGCTCTTCCTTGAGACATAGATCTTAGTGCATTTATATATCCAAACATATTTGCCAATGGAACCATAGCTGTGATTACTGTAGCATTACCTCTCTGCTCCTGAGTGTTTATCTGTCCTCTTCTACTGTTAAGATCACCTATCACATCACCCATGTAATCCTCAGGTGTTACTACTTCCACTCTCATAATTGGTTCAAGTAATTTTAAAGTTGCTCTGTTACAAGCTTCTTTAAAACATTGTCTTGAAGCCAATTCAAAAGCTAAAACGCTTGAATCGACATCGTGGTGTAATCCATCTAGAATTGTTACTTTGTAATCAATAATTGGAAATCCAGCTAATATTCCGCTGTCGGAGACACTTTCAATACCTTTTTCAACACCTGGTATAAATTCTTTTGGAATAGCTCCACCTTTAATTTTACTTTCTACTTCTCTTCCTTTGCCAGGTTCTAAAGGTTCAATTGAAAGTTTTACTCTAGCAAATTGACCAGCACCACCACTTTGTTTTTTGTGTGTATAATCAAATTCTGACTGTTTAAGTATTGTTTCCCTATATGCTACTTGAGGAGCACCAACATTTGCCTCTACTTTAAATTCTCTCTTCATTCTATCAACAATTATATCTAAATGGAGTTCTCCCATTCCTTTAATAATTGTTTGCCCAGACTCTTCATCAGAAGTAACTCTGAAAGATGGATCCTCTTTTGCTAATCTACCTAAAGCCTCTCCCATTTTTTCTTGGTCGCCTTTAGTTTTAGGTTCAACAGCAATTTCAATAACTGGATCTGGAAATTCCATAGGCTCTAACAACACTGGATTTTCCTCGTTTGCTAAAGTATGTCCAGTAATAGTATATTTTAAGCCAGCTAGAGCAACAATATCACCAGCATTAGCTTCTTTTATATCTTCTCTTGAGTTTGCGTGCATTAAAAGCATTCGTCCTACTCTTTCTTCTTTATCTTTTGACGTGTTGTAAATTCCAGTACCTGATTTAACTGTTCCTGAGTAAATTCTAATAAATGTCAAAGATCCAACAAACGGGTCGTTTGCTACTTTAAAAGCAAGTGCTGAAAAAGGAGCACTATCTTCAAATTTCATTTCAACAACATCTTCTGATCCAGGTTTTGTTCCTTTGATTAAGCCAATATCTTCTGGGCTTGGTAAATAGTCAACTACAGCATCCAACAGTGGTTGGACACCTTTATTTTTAAATGCCGATCCAGTTAGTACTGGAACAAAATCAAAATTTAAACAGCCTTTTCTTACACATCTAATTAAGTCTTCATTTTTAATTTGATCACCGTTTAAATAACTTTCCATTAATTTCTCATCTTGTTCAACAGCTGACTCAACAAGTTCTTGTCTGTATTTTTCACAAATTTCTTTTAAATCTTCTGGAATTTCTTTTTCTTCCCAAGCGGCTCCTAAATCTTCATTTTTCCATACAATGGCTTTCATTTTTACTAGATCAACAACACCTTGTAATGATGATTCAATTCCAATCGGAATTTGCATGACCATAGGTTTGGCACCCAGTCTATCTTTAATCATATCTACACATCTAAAGAAATCAGCACCTGTTCTGTCTAATTTATTTACAAAACATATTCTTGGAACTTTATATTTGTCAGCTTGTCTCCATACTGTTTCAGACTGAGGCTCTACTCCAGCTACACCATCGAAAACAGCTACAGCTCCATCTAATACTTTTAATGATCTTTCTACTTCAATTGTAAAATCAACGTGTCCTGGCGTATCGATAATATTAATTCTATGATCTCTCCAAAAACATGTTGTAGCAGCTGAGGTAATCGTAATACCTCTTTCTTGTTCTTGTTCCATCCAGTCCATTGTAGCCGCGCCATCATGAACTTCTCCAATCTTATGACTCTTACCAGTATAATAAAGAATTCTTTCAGTTGTAGTTGTTTTACCAGCATCAATGTGAGCCATGATACCGATGTTTCTATACATATTTAATTTATGAGTTCTGGGCATATTTTATTACCATCTAAAATGAGCAAAGGCTTTATTTGACTCTGCCATTTTATGTGTATCCTCTTTCTTTTTAATTGCTGAACCTCTGTTTTGATAAGCATCAAAAATTTCATTAAAAATTTTATCAGACATTTTTTTATCTTTTCTTTTTCTTGAGGCATCTATTAACCATCTTATTGCGAGTGCTTGCGATCTTTTTGCTTTTACTTCTACGGGAACTTGGTAGGTAGCTCCACCAACTCTTCTAGATCTTACCTCTACAGTTGGTTTAATATTGCTTATTGCTTGGTTAAAAACTGTGATTGGCTCATCTTTCGATTTAGATTTAATTTTGTCTATTGCATCATAAACAATTTTTTCAGCTATTGTTTTTTTTCCGTCATACATTAGTGAATTTATTAGTTTTGGAATAATTACTGATTTGTATTTTGGATCAACAACATTGAGTTTTTTAGGAGCACTTTTTTTTCTAGACATTTTTACTTACCTTTTTTTGCTCCGTATTTAGATCTTTGTTGTTTTCTTCCCGTCACACCTTGAGTGTCTAGATTACCTCTTAAGATATGATATCGAACTCCTGGCAAGTCTTTTACTCTGCCACCTCTTATCAAAACAACTGAGTGTTCTTGAAGATTATGACCTTCACCAGGAATATAGGAAGTTACTTCGTGACCGTTTGAAAGTCTTACCCTTGCAACTTTTCTCAAAGCTGAGTTTGGTTTTTTTGGTGTGGTTGTATAAACTTTTACACAGACACCTCTCTTCTGTGGAGATTTCTCTAAAGCAGGGACTCTATCCCTTGCCTTAGGCTTAATTCTTTTTTTTCTTAACAATTGGTTAATTGTTGGCATAATAGTTATATTTTGGAAGAAATACTCTAGTGACCTGTGTATGGTAGCGTTTAGTGCTACAAGGGCACTACATTCCAACCAAAATTCTTGGTGAAAATACTATAGATTCGTGATTTGTCAAACTAAAACGAGAAATTCAATGATAAATTATTATTGATTTACAGGGGTTTCAGGCTGCTCAATCTTTTCTTGTTCAGCAATGAATTTTTGATCATCATCAAGGGCTTTTTTGTTCCACTTATTCTTAATCGAGCCTGTTCCGGCAGGTACCAATCTTCCCACTATCACATTCTCTTTTAATCCAACTAATGTATCAACCTTACCTCTGATAGCTGCGTCAGTGAGAACTCGTGTTGTTTCCTGAAACGAAGCCGCAGAAATAAACGAGTCAGTTTGTAATGAAGCTTTAGTTATACCCATTAAAACTCGTTCACCAATAGCAGGTTTTTTTCCATCTTTTTTGAGCTGCTCGTTCATACTATCAAATTTAAATCTATCAATAATTTCACCAGGTAATAAATCAGAGTCACCAGATGCTTTAATCTCAACCTTTTTTAACATCTGTCTTAATATGGTTTCTATGTGTTTATCGTTTATTATTACACCCTGTAATCTATAAACTTCTTGTACTTGGTTTACGAAATATTCTGTCAATTCTTCAATACCTAATATTCTTAAAATATCGTGTGGTAAAGGTTGTCCATCTAATAAATATTCACCTTTTTTAATTTCTTCACCTTGATTGAAATTAATATGTTTGCCTTTTGGAATTAAATAGTTTGAGCTTTCGCCACTTGATGAAACAATTGAAACTCTTTGTTTTCCACGTACTTCTTTACCAAAAATTACTTTTCCATTATTTTCAGCAATGATAGCGCTATCTTTTGCTTTACGTGCTTCAAATAACTCAGCTACTCTAGGCAAACCTCCGGTAATATCCTTGGTTTTAGATGTCTCTTTAGGCAAACGTGCAATTACATCACCAGCATATATTTTTTGTCCGTCCTGAACTGAAAGAATAGAGTCTGGCACAAGGTAATATCTTGCTTCATTGTCATCAGCTTTTTTAACAACATTTCCTTTTTCATCTCTTAGTGTAATTCTTGGTTTCAAATCTGTATTTTTAGATTGTGCGCGCCAGTCAATTACAGATTTAGATGAAATACCAGTTGTGTCATCGAGTGTTTCAGATAAAGAAACACCGTCTATTAAATCAACAAAATTTACTATTCCGCTTTTTTCAGCAATAACTGGTGTAGTATATGGATCCCATTCACATATTTTAGAATTTTTCTTTACTTTTTCCTCATTTTTAAAAAAAAGTTTAGATCCATAAGGAACTTTATAAATTGCAATCTGCACACCTTTCTCATCCTCTAAACTTATTTGTGTATTCCTACCCATAACAATTAAATTTTTCTTCGAGTCTTCTAACAGATTTGTATTGATTATCTTTAAAATACCATCACTTTTACTTACAATTTGAGAGTCTTGTTTAATTGATGCTGTTCCTCCAACGTGAAAAGTTCTCATTGTTAATTGAGTTCCTGGTTCACCTATTGACTGTGCAGAGATCATACCAATTGCCTCTCCAACATTTACTAATTTACCTCTTGAAAGGTCGCGACCATAACACATTGCGCAGACACCTTCTTTAGAACCACATGTAATAACAGAATAAACTTTTATAGATTTTACTCCTGCTGCATCAATTTTCTCACAATCTGCTTCATCAATCATATGACCTTTTTTGATAACTATTTCACCTGAAATTGGATTTTTTACTTCAGCGGCCACTACTCTTCCCAAGGCTCTCTCTGATAAACTTACGATTATATTTCCACCTTCAATAATTTCTGATAAAGTTATGCTTCCTCTACTTTTGCAGTCGCAGTCCTTTTTAGTTACAGTTAAATCTTGAGCAACGTCACATAATCTTCTTGTAAGATAACCTGAATTAGCAGTCTTCAAAGCCGTGTCAGCTAATCCTTTTCTGGCACCGTGAGTAGAATTAAAGTATTCAAGAGCTGTAAGACCTTCTTTAAAATTGGATGTAATTGGTGACTCAATAATTTCACCCGACGGTTTTGCAATTAAACCTCTCATACCAGCTAATTGTTTCATTTGAGCAGCAGAGCCTCTCGCGCCAGAATCTGCCATCATGAAAACGGAATTAATATCTAATCCTTTTTCAGATTTGTTAGTTGCTGATATTCCTTTCATCATTTCAGATGCAACTTTGTCAGTACATTTAGACCAGGCATCAACTACTTTATTGTATTTTTCACCTCTAGTAATTAAACCCTCAGAATACTGATTTTCATAATCTTTAATTAGTTGTTTAGTTTCATCAATTAGTTGCTCTTTATTATTAGGTATAATCAGGTCATCTTTACCAAAGGAAATACCTGCCTTAAACGCATGCTTAAAACCTAAATCTTTCAATTTATCGCAGAAAATTACAGTGCTTTTTTGACCTGTAAATCTAAAAACAAAATCAATTATTTCTGAAACAACTTTTTTAGGTAAAACTCTATCAATTAGAGAAAATTTGATGTCTTTGTTTTTTGGTAAAAGATTTGCCAACAAAAATCTACCAGCTGTGCTAGTGTGTTTTTCAAATACTTGATTGCCTTTTTCATCAACCGTTTCAAATCTAGATATAATTCTAGAGTGTATTTTTATTTTTCCAGACTCTAAACCTTGCTCGATTTCAGAATTATTTACAAAATAACCTTCAATTTTTTTCTCTTGATACGGTGGTAGAGACAAGTAGTAAATTCCAAGTATCATATCCTGACTAGGAACTATAATTGGCTTTCCATTTGATGGACTTAAAATATTGTTCGTAGACATCATTAAAACTCTAGCTTCTAATTGAGCTTCTAAACTTAATGGAATGTGAACTGCCATTTGGTCTCCATCAAAATCAGCATTAAAGGCAGCACAAGTTAAAGGATGCAATTCAATTGCATCTCCCTCTATCAATTTAGGCTCAAAAGCCTGAACACCTAATCTGTGAAGTGTTGGCGCTCTATTAAGTATAACCGGATGTTCCCTTACAATAATTTCCAGGGCATCCCAAACAGCATTAGTTTCTTTTTCAACTAATTTCTTAGCTTGCTTAATTGTAGAAGCTAAACCAAGCTTATTTAATCTCGCGTATAAAAAAGGTTTAAATAATTCTAAAGCCATTTTTTTTGGCAAACCACACTCGTGAAGTTTTAGATCTGGACCCACCACTATTACAGATCTACCTGAATAGTCTACTCTTTTACCTAAAAGGTTCTGTCTAAATCTACCTTGTTTACCTTTAAGCATTTCAGCTAGAGATTTTAATGGACGTTTTCCAGTCCCGGTAATTACTCTTCCTCTTCTTCCGTTGTCGAATAGTGCATCAACAGACTCTTGTAACATTCTTTTTTCATTCCTGACGATTATGTCAGGAGCTTTTAAATCCATTAATCTTTTAAGACGATTATTTCTATTTATTACTCTTCTATATAAATCATTTAAATCCGAAGTAGCAAATCTTCCTCCGTCCAAAGGAACTAAAGGTCTTAATTCTGGAGGTATCACTGGTATTACTGTTAAAATCATCCATTCAGGTTTGTTGCCAGTCTTAATAAATGAGTCAATTAATTTTAACCTTTTTATTGATCTCTCTTCTGAAACTTTTGACTTTGTTTCATTAATATTTTTTACAAGAATTTCTCTCTCTTTTTCTAAGTCTATATTTTTTAGTATTTCTAATATAGCCTCTGCACCGATACCTGCAGTAAAAGACTCGTCACCGTACTCATTTTGATATTTTACTAATTCATCTTCCGATAATAATTGGTTCTTTTTTAAGCCTGTAAGACCAGGTTCAATAACTATAAAGTTTTCAAAATAAAGAACTCTTTCAACTTCTTTTAATTTCATGTCGATTGCCAAAGAGATTCTACTTGGTAAAGATTTTAGGAACCAAATATGTGCCACTGGTGTTGCAAGATTAATATGGCCCATTCTTTCACGTCTGACATTTGATTTTGTAACTTCAACACCACATTTTTCACATATAATACCTCTAAACTTCATTCTCTTATATTTTCCACACAAACATTCATAATCTTTAATTGGTCCAAAAATTCTTGCACAGAATAGACCATCTTTTTCTGGTCTAAATGTTCTATAGTTTATCGTTTCAGGTTTTTTAATTTCACCATATGTCCATGATTTTATTTTTTCTGGGCTTGCTAATGAAATTTTAATACTATTAAAGTTCTGAGAATCTGAAATCTCAGTGTTTTTGAATAAATCTTTAAGTTCTTTTTTCATAATTAGTTAAGCTCAACATTTAATGCTAAAGATTTTATTTCTTTAACTAAGACGTTGAATGATTCAGGAATTCCTGACTCAAAATTTTCCTCCCCTTTGACAATAGTTTCATATACTTTTACTCTACCAGCAACATCATCAGATTTTACTGTAAGAATTTCTTGAAGAGTGTAAGAAGCTCCATAAGCTTCTAAAGCCCAAACTTCCATTTCACCAAATCTTTGGCCGCCTAATTGAGCCTTTCCTCCAAGCGGTTGTTGAGTTACCAAACTGTATGGACCAGTGGATCTAGCGTGAATTTTGTCCTCTACAAGGTGATGTAATTTTAACATATATATTGTACCAACTGTTACGTCCCTATCAAATTTTTCCCCAGTCCTTCCATCCCATAAAGGAGTTTGACCAGTCTTAGGCAATTTAGCTAAATCAAGCATCTCTGTAACGTCTTTTTCTTTAGCTCCGTCGAAAACTGGTGTAGAAATTGGAACTCCACTCATTAAATTTTCACACAAATCAGAGAATTCATTTTTAGTTAATTTTTCAATTGAATTTTCCAAGATTTCTTTTCCATAAACAGATTTAAGAAAATCTTTTATTTTTTGAGACATTTCTAATTTCTTTTGATTTTCATTAATTAAATTTTTTAATTTATCCCCTAGTTCTGTACAAGCCCATCCTAAATGTGTTTCTAAAATTTGACCAACATTCATCCTACTTGGTACACCTAGAGGGTTTAAAACAATATCAACAGGTTTCCCATTCTCTCTATAAGGCATATCTTCTAAAGGAACAATTTTACTTACTACTCCTTTATTACCATGTCTTCCTGACATTTTATCTCCGGGTCTTAACCTTCTCTTTATTGCAACGAAAACTTTTACCATTTTCATTACACTTGGTAAAAGATCATCACCTTGTCTTATCTTAAGAACTTTATCTTCAAACCTATCCTTGATATCTTGACTTGCATTTTGATATTGTTCTTTCAATTTTTCTAATATTTCATTTTTGCTTGCATCTTTAACGTTCATTTTAAAGATTTCTGATATTGGAACTTCATTTATATTATTTTGGTCTAATGTATCACCCTGATTTAAATTCTTAATTTTTTTGGAAATTTGTGTCCCTGATAAAATTTGAGCCGCTCTTTGTTTAATGCTTCTCTCAAGAATTTCCTCCTCAACCAACTTATCTTGTTGAACTAAATCTATTTCAGCTCTTTCAATTGTTATTGATCTCTCATCTTTTTCTATTCCATGTCTGTTAAAAACTCTAACATCAACTACAATACCACCACTTCCACTTGGCATTTTTAATGATGTATCTGTAACATCAATTGCTTTTTCACCAAAAATGGATCTTAATAATTTTTCTTCAGGTCCAGAGGCCGTATCACCTTTGGGTGTTACTTTACCGACTAATATATCCCCAGGCTTTACTTCTGCGCCAATATAAACAATTCCTGATTCATCTAAATTTTTTAAAGCCTCTTCATTAACATTTGGTATATCTCTTGTTATATCCTCTTCACCAAGCTTTGTATCCCTGGCCATGACCTCATATTCTTCAATGTGTACTGAGGTAAATACATCGTCTGTTACACATCTTTCTGAAATTAATATAGAGTCTTCAAAATTATATCCTTGCCATGGCATAAATGCTACAGTCACATTTTTTCCCAGTGCTAGCTCACCAATTTTTGTTGAGGGTCCATCAGCAATAATATCCCCAAGTTTCACTTTATCACCAACTCTAACTAAAGGTTTTTGATTAATACAAGTGTTCTGATTAGATCTTTTAAATTTTTGTAAGTTATAAATATCAACTCCTGATTTGGAAAAATCGGTTTCACTTGTAGCTTTTATAACAATCCTTTTTCCATCAATTTTGTCAACTACTCCATCCCTTTTAGCAACAATTGTAACACCTGAGTCTAATGCAACATCACTTTCTATACCTGTACCAACTAAAGGTGACTCTGGTTTTAAAAGAGGCACTGCTTGCCTCATCATATTAGATCCCATAAGAGCTCTATTAGCATCATCGTTTTCTAAGAATGGTATTAGAGAAGCCGCTACGGATACAAGTTGTTTAGGTGAAACGTCAATATAATCAATGTTTTCAGGTTTAGATAAAATAAAATTCAAATTTTGCCTACTTGAAATTAAATCCTCAGTAAACTTTCCATTTTTATCAACCTTTGAATTGGCTTGAGCAATAGTAAATTTTGTTTCCTCCATTGCTGACAAATATTCAATTTTTTCCTGCACAACTCCATTTACTACTTTTCTGTACGGTGACTCTATAAATCCATACTTATTTATTTTTGAATAAGTTGATAAACTATTTATCAATCCAATATTTGGCCCCTCAGGTGTTTCTATTGGACAAATTCTTCCGTAATGGGTCGGGTGAACGTCTCTTACTTCAAATCCAGCCCTTTCTCTAGTTAAGCCCCCAGGGCCTAATGCTGAAACTCTTCTCTTATGAGTAATTTCGGATAAAGGATTTGTTTGATCCATAAATTGAGATAATTGCGAAGTTGCAAAAAAATCTTTAAGAGAAATTGTTAATGGTTTAGCGTTAATTAAATCTTGTGGCATTGCTGACTCTATATCAAGAGTGGTCATTTTTTCTTTAATTGCTCTTTCCATTCTGTAAACACCTATTCGCGCTTGATTTTCAACTAACTCTCCAACGGATCTGACTCTTCTATTGCCTAAATGATCAATATCATCTACTTCATCCTTACCATCTCTTAAGTCAAGCATCTTTTGAATAATTGCCATCACATCGTCTGTTCTTAAAATCGTAATTTTATCTGAACAGTCTAAACTTAATCTAGAGTTTAATTTTACTCTACCAACATCAGAAAGATCATACCTATCTGAACTAAAAAAAAGGTTATTAAATATTTGTGTTGCAATTTCGATTGTCGGAGGCTCTCCAGGTCTTAAAACTTTATAAATTTCGTTGATCGCATCATTTTTCGAATTGTTTTTATCATTAAACAATGTTTGTAAAAGGTATGGACCTTTATTAATTGTATTCGTATATGCTAATTCTAAAGAAAAAATTTTTGACTCTATAAATTTTTCTATTATTGTCTCATTTAGTTCCGTACCTATTTTAAATTCCTCTTCACCAATCTTAACGTCTTTTATTAAATATTTACCTAACAAATATTGGTTAGAGACAAAAATTTCTTTTAAACCTTCAGAGGCAAGTTTTTTTGCTTTTAAAAAATTTATCTTTTCACCTTTTTTAATTATAGTTTTTTTATTTTTTGCATCTATTATTTCTTCTGTAAAGTTTTTAGATTTATAGTTTTCAGGATTAAATTTTGTTTTCCATTTTTTCTCTTTTTCATCGTAAGAATAAATTTCTTTCTCGTAAAATTCTTTAACTATGTCAGCTTTGTTAAATCCTAATGCTAGTAACAAAGTTGAAACAAGAATTTTTTTCTTACGATCAACTCTAAAATATAACAAATCCTTTACATCAAATTCAAAGTCAAGCCATGAACCTCTATTAGGTATCACTCTACAATTAAATAACAGTTTTCCACTAGCATGAGATTTACCTTTGTCATGATCAAAAAATACACCGGGACTTCTATGCATTTGATTAACTACAACACGCTGCACACCATTTGTTACAAAGGTACCACTGTTCGTCATCATCGGAACTTCACCCATATAAACTTCTTGTTCTTTTGCTGACAAAATATCTTTAGTATTGTTTTCTTGATTTATTTCATAAACAACTAGACGTAAGTTACATTTTAGCGCCGAGGAATAAGTAAGACCTCTCTGTATACATTCTTCAACGTCAAATTTTGGTTTATCTAATCTATAGCTTATATATTCTAAAGTTGCTTTATCGTTTAAATCCTCTATTGGAAAAATACTTTTAAATACACGATCAAAACCCTTTATAAATTGAGGTGCAACATCCTCTTTAAATTCTGTAAGCTCTTTGTAGGAATTTTTTTGAACTTCAATTAGGTTAGGTATTGATAGGCTTTCTTTTAATTTTCCAAAGTTTTTTCTAATATTTTTTTTTTTAGTAAAAGATAATTGCATTTATTCCAACTGCTTTAAAAAATTAAAACAGCCTATAATTTTTTTAATTCTTTATTTAAGCTCTACTTTAGCGCCAGCTGCCTCAAGTTTTTTCTTCATCTCCTCGGCATCTTTCTTGCTTACACCAGATTTAATTTCTTTTGGTGCACCCTCAACTAAGTCTTTAGCTTCTTTCAAACCAAGTGCTGTAACTGCTCTAACTTCTTTAATAACGTTAATTTTTTTATCCCCTGCTGAAGCTAGTACAACTGTAAATTCATTTTTCTCTTCTGCAGGTGCTCCTCCAGCTGCAGCTCCTGCTGCTGGTGCTGCTACTGCTGCTGCAGCTGTCACACCCCATTTTTCCTCAAGTTGCTTTGATAGTTCTGCTGCTTCTACAACAGTTAATTTTGATAGTTCGTCTATGATTTTATTTAAGTCCGCCATAACAAATATGTCCTAAGTTATTTTTTTGATTTTTCGAGCGCTAAAATAGCGATTTTTGAGCCAGGTGCAAGCAAAATACTTGCGATTTTTTGTGCAGGAGAGCTCAAAATACCAACGATTTTTGCTCTTGCCTCATCTAAAGACGGCAAAGTTGCAATATTTTTAATACCCGCAACATCTAATAAGTCTTTACCCATTATACCGCCAAGAATTTTCAGATTTTGATTCTCTTTTGAAAAATTAGTTAAAATTTTTGCTGAAGTTATTGCGTCATCTGACATTGCAACAGCTGTTGGACCTGAGAATAAGTTTGATAAATCTTTTCTACTCGTCTTTTCAAGTGCTAATTTTGTAATTCTATTTTTTGTGATTTTAAATTGTATTCCATGTTCACGCATTTTTTTTCTTAATTCATCAAGTTGTTTTACTGTTAAACCTTGATAATGAGCTACAATAACAGCTTCTGCTTTATCTAGCTGTGAAGACATTTCGCTAATGTAAACCTGTTTTTTTTCTTTACTCATCATGATTAAAAACTCTTTTCTAATTTTATCTTATATGAAACACCCATTGTAGAGGTAATGTAAGTAGATTTGATTAAATCTCCTTTTATTGTAAGATTTGATTTTTCTTTCTCAAGTGAACTAATGACTGCGTTGAAATTTTTGATTAGTTTTTCGTCAGAAAAAGATTTTTTTCCTATACTTAGACCAATGTTCCCGTCTTTGTCATTTTTTAATTCGACTTGACCAGCTTTTGCATTCTTTACTGCTTCACCAATTTTTTCCGTGACTGTTCCTAACTTAGGATTAGGCATTAACCCTTTAGGTCCTAAAACTTTACCTAACTTTGATAGTTTAATCATCATAGATGATGAGCAAATTAATTTTTCAAAATTCATTTCTCCATTTTTTATTTTTTCAATTAATTCATCACCACCAACAAGATCTGCACCAGAGTCCTTTGCTTCTTTTAATTTTCCTTCCTCGCATACAACAGCAACTTTTACTTTTTTGCCTGTTCCGCTTGGAAGATTAACCATAGATCTTAAATTAATTTCATTTTTTTTTTGTTTGTTGTTAATTAAAATATTTATATCTAGAGACTCATCAAACTTTGTAGTGCAATTTTCCTTAACTTTAGATAACAAATTATTTATAGGCTCGGCCTTTAAAGTATTTGTATTTTTTGGGAGCTTTTTAAATCTTTTTGAACTCATTAATCTTTTACCTCAATGCCCATTGATCTTGCAGAGCCAGCTATTATTTTTACAGCTTCTTCTAAATCATGAGCATTTAGATCAACCATCTTCTTTTTTGCTATTTCTTCTGCTTGTTTTTTTGTAATTGATGCAACGATATTTCTTCCAGGTTCTTGTGAACCACTTTTTAATTTTGCTGCTTCTTTAATAAAGTGAGATGCTGGAGGTGATTTTATTATAAAATCAAATTTTTTGTCTTTATAAACAGTTATTACAACAGGGACTGGTTTGCCCATAAAGTTTTTTGTTTTTTCATTAAATGCTTTACAAAATTCCATAATATTTATACCTCTTTGACCTAAAGCAGGTCCAACTGGTGGTGCAGGATTAGCTTGACCTCCATTTATTTGTAATTTTACATATCCGCTTATTTCTTTTTTAGCCATTAGCTTACTTTCTCAATTTGATTAAATTCTAAATCTACAGGTGTTGGTCTTCCAAAAATAGATACTGAAACTTTTACTCTTGATTTTTCTTCATCTATATCCTCAATCATACCAGAAAAAGATGCAAAAGGACCATCTACTACTTGAACTTTTTCCCCTACAGAATAATCTATTGTTGATTTCGATTGTGCGACACCATCTTTTATTTGACCTAAAATTTTTTCTATTTCCTTATCAGATACTGGAACAGGAATGCCCTTGCTCCCTAAAAAACCACTAACCTTTTTTATTCCTTTTATCATATGATAAATATTATTGTCCATTTCGCTCTTAATTAGCACATATCCAGGAAAATACTTCTTTTTTCTTTGAACTCTTTTACCACGTTTAACCTCAGTAACATCATGCGTTGGAACTACAATTTCCTCGAATTTGTCGGATATTTTAGCTTTATCAGCCTCCTCTTTAATTAATTGAGCTACTTTATTTTCGAAGCTTGAATGCGATTGAACTATGTACCAATTTTTCATTAAATTCCTATGTTAAGAATAATATCTAAAAAAAATTTATAAAATTGATCAATTAGTAAAAAAAACAATGATGCTATTATAGCCATTATTGCTACCATAATAGTTCCTTGAATAGTTTCTTTGCCAGTTGGCCAAGTAACTTTGAAGGCTTCTTGTTTCACTTCTTGAAAAAATTTTAATGGGTTTTTCATTTTTTATTCTCCATTATTTTGGCAGGAGCGGAGGGAATCGAACCCCCAACCTCCGGTTTTGGAGACCGGCGCTCTACCAATTGAGCTACACTCCTAAGGGAGTTTACTCTATTATTTTCGTAACTACTCCTGCACCTACAGTTCTACCACCTTCTCTAATCGCAAAGTTTAACTTTTCGCTCATAGCAATTGGTGTAATTAGTTTGACTGTAAACTTAGCATCATCACCTGGCATTACCATTTCAGTGCCTGAAGGTAATTCTACTTCACCAGTAACGTCTGTAGTTCTAAAATAAAACTGGGGTCTATATTTTGTAAAGAATGGAGTGTGTCTTCCACCCTCTTCTTTTTTCAAAACATAAGCCTGAGCCTCGAATTTCGTGTGAGGAGTTACAGATCCTGGCTTACATAATACTTGACCTCTTTCTACATCTGTTCTTTCAACACCTCTTAACAGAGCACCAATATTATCTCCTGCTTCTCCTGTATCGAGAATTTTTCTGAACATCTCAACACCAGTGCAAACTGATTTTTTTGTTTCTCTGATACCGACTATTTCAATTTCTTCACCAGTTTTAACAACACCTTGTTCTACTCTTCCTGTAACGACTGTTCCTCTACCAGAAATTGAGAATACATCTTCAACAGGCATTAAAAAAGGTTTGTCTTTTGGTCTGTCAGGTTGAGGAATAAAATCATCTACTGCTTTCATGAGTTCCATGATTGCGTTTTTTCCAATTGCATCATCTTTACCTTCGACAGCCGCTAATGCAGATCCTTTAATAATTGGAGTTTTATCTCCTGGAAATTTATAAGAAGTTAATAATTCTTTAATTTCTTCTTCGACCAAGTCAATCATTTCTTTATCATCCACTTGATCAACTTTGTTTAAGAAAACTACAATTGCTGGAACACCAACTTGTCTAGCTAAAAGAATGTGCTCTTTCGTTTGTGGCATTGGACCATCTGCTGCGTTTACAACAAGAATTGCTCCGTCCATTTGTGCTGCACCAGTAATCATATTTTTTACATAGTCAGCGTGACCTGGACAATCTACGTGTGCGTAGTGTCTTTTTTCAGTTTCATACTCAACATGAGCTGTTGAAATTGTAATACCTCTTTCTTTTTCTTCAGGGGCTTTATCAATTTGGTCATAAGCTGTGAACTGTGCTCCACCTTTTTCTGATAACACTTTTGTTATTGCTGCAGTTAAAGTTGTTTTACCATGGTCTACGTGTCCAATTGTACCTATGTTACAATGTGGTTTACTTCTATTAAATTTTTCTTTCGACATTCTTTTATCCTTACTTTTCTATTTGTTTTAATAATTTGGAGCGGGTAAAGGGAATCGAACCCTTACATCCAGCTTGGAAGGCTAGCGTTCTACCATTGAACTACACCCGCAAAACCAAGTTAACACTCCAATTGTTTAAATGTTTTGAATGGTGGAGGGGGAAGGATTCGAACCTTCGAAGACCGAAGTCAACGGGTTTACAGCCCGCCCCATTTGACCGCTTTGGTACCCCTCCTAAAATATAGGGGAAAGCGTCCCCTTGTTCAAAAAACCTTTAAACAACAGGGGTTTTATATATTTTTATTAAACAATTGCAATATGTGAAATAATAAGAAAATACTAAAAAAATTAGGTAAAAATGCAGAAAATATGACTAATACAAACTTTTTTATTGTTGGAAAGCATCCTGTAATGGAAGCTCTAAAAAACCCTCAAAGAAAGGTATTGAGACTATTTTTAACTGAAGAAAGTAAAAAGAATATTCACAGATTAAGTCCAAAAAGAAATTTACTAAAAGACGTGAAGGTTTTTTTTAAAACAAAAAAAGAATTAGATAAATATTGTAAAAATGAGCAAATTCTACATCAGGGATACGTTGCGGAAGTTGAGAAATTAGAAGAAAAAAGTTTAAAAGAATTTATTAAAACTAAAAGCAATGTAACTTTAGCTTGTTTAGATGGTGTAACGGATCCGAGAAATATTGGTTCGGTAATAAGAAGTGCTACGTCATTTAATATTGATGGAATTATTGTAAAAGAAAGATTATTCCCTGAAAGTAGCAAATCTATGTATAAAGCTAGTTCTGGTTCAATTGAGTACATCAACATTTTTAAAGTCGCAAATATAAATAGTACATTAAAATTTCTTAGAGAAAAAAATTTTTGGGTTTATGGTTTTTCATCAGATGGTAGTGAAGATTTCACAAGTTATGACTGGAAAGGTAATAATGTGCTTTTGTTTGGATCTGAGGGACATGGATTAAAAGAAAAAACATCAAAATATATTGATTATCCCGTAAAAATAAAAATAAACGATAAAATTGAAAGTTTAAACATTGCAAATAGTGCCTCTGTTGTTTTTTTTCATATAAACAAAGCAAAAAAAAATCTTGATTAGTAATAAAATTATTATATTAAAAGTCTATGCCCTTGTAGCTCAGCTGGTAGAGCAATTGATTTGTAATCAATAGGTCCGCGGTTCGAGTCCGTGCGGGGGCACCACTTAAAGTTCTTTTCTTAATTTTTCAATACTTATTTTTTTTTGAAGACTTCTATTCTTGTCATACATTAAACTAAATTGAATATTTTTGTTTTTTTTTATTGTAATTTGTTTGGCATTTCTAACTTCAAAATTATCTGCTACAGCACTTATAGGCCTTTTAGCAGGATTAAGATTTCTAATTGTAATTTGAGAGTTATCATTAACTATTCTAGGCTTCCATCTTCTTGGCCTAAATGCACTTATTGGTGCAATTGATAATTGTTTAGAATTTAAACTTAATATTGGGCCGTGTACTGAAAGATTATAAGCGGTGCTTCCGGCTGGAGTGGATACAAGTACACCATCAGAAATTAATTCTTTAATAATTTGTTTTTTACCTTGATTTATTTTTAAAGATGCTGCTTGTCTACTTTGTCTGAGTATTGAGACTTCATTTATTGCAATCCCTTTTTTTGTAGTTCCATTCTTTGTTTTTACCCTCATAGTCAATGGAGATATCTTAATTTTTTTTGCTTGGAAAATTTTTTTGTATGTTTTGTCTTTATTAAATCTATTCATTAAAAATCCATAATTCCCAGAATTTATTCCGTAGAAAGGTTTTTTTAATCTATAATTCTTTTTTAAAGTTTGAAGCATAAAACCATCTCCACCAATAACAATTATTAAAGATGATTTTTTTAAGGAACTAGACTTAATTTTGTTTGTTAAGAAATTTTTAATTTTAAGTGATTTATTATTTATATCACTAATAATGTGGACTTTTTTCATTTAATTTTTTTTAAGATTGAATGACGGTGACCCATAAAAACTAAATTTACCTAAGTGACTTAGTTCAGAAGTTAAATCAGCAAAAATTTTTCCACCTATATCTCTCCACAATGTTGAAAAATAAAAATCCTCAGATAGGTAATTAACATTTCCTTTTTTGTCTTTATAATTTCCTACTTTAAAAAAGTCATAACAGTTATCTGAACCCGATAATATGGAACTTGGTCGTGGAGTAAATTTTAGATCTGAATAATTGTCCTTTAATTTTAAAAAAACTTCTTTTTTAATCAACATAAATCCAGTTGCGCCCTCTTTGACCTCTGTAAAACCATTGGATAACTTTATTTTTGAAGGATCAATGAAATTTACATTATAGTTCATTAAATTTTGAGGTTTAACAGTTTTGCTATCTAGTGATTTTAATCTTTCCCAATTAATCCCCTTAGTTGGATAAACACCACAAACCAAATCTTTATTAAAATCCAATAATCTCTCAAAATTTTTATGACTAAATCCTATGTCTGCATCTAAAAAAAATAAATGAGTTCCACCAAATTCTTCATCATCTAAAAATTTTGTAACTATTGTATTTCTTGCTCGTGATACTAAAGAGTCTTTTGAAATAAAATAAAATTTATACGCTATATTTTTTTTACTAAACCATTGAATAAGATCAATTATTCCAGTTAATGTGATATGAGAAATATTTCCCTCATACAAAGGCATGCCGATAAATATTTTCTGTTTACTCATTTATTTTTATGGTGCCCTCGGCCAGACTCGAACTGGCACTCCCAAAAGGGCAAGGATTTTAAGTCCTTTGTGTCTACCAATTTCACCACGAGGGCATTCATCATTATCATTAGTGTTTATGCTAATATTTATAATTCAACAAGTCTTATAAGTAAATTTTTTTTATTTATCTGTTAGTTATAAGTTATCTTGCTAATCTCAGTTTACTCGATGAGATATAAGCCATCAAATAAAAAAATATTGCCAGTAAGTATAAAAATTTAAAGCCAAAATACATAGAGTTATATTCTAATAAACCACCAACGATTGCGCCTAATATATTGCATGATAGAGCGTTGGCTGTTGATCCATATCTTACTAACTCTTTCGAAAAAGCTAATCCTGAAAAAAATACGGGAAATGTTAAAACTATTGGAATTAAAAATTTTAAAAGGATAATTGGATAACTGTAAAAATTTATAAATGTTACTGAATAACTTAAAAAAAGAGAT
Source organism: uncultured Pelagibacteraceae bacterium (assembly GCA_902631265.1). Lineage (GTDB taxonomy): Bacteria > Pseudomonadota > Alphaproteobacteria > Pelagibacterales > Pelagibacteraceae > Pelagibacter. The sequence continues at coordinate 26,083 of CACOXX010000002.1, forward strand.
AGAATTAAAAAAAAATAAATCTGATTTATACTTATTTTAATGCCTTTAATTATAAATAAGTTGGCTAAGTAAGCCATAGATAAAATGGCTGTAATTACAATGCTCACTACAAACCAAGTACTACCGTAAATTTTTGCAAGTTCGGTTATGCCCTTGGTCTCCATTAACATAAAACCAACACCAAGGAAAAAACTTGGAAAAGAAAATTTACTCAAACTCATTTTTGTTAAATTTTTTAAAAAAAACCACGATATTAAAAAAATTACTGAAATTAATACAACGTAAGAAACTGGATAAATTCTGTAAGACATGTAAAAAAATGGCCAATCATCTGTTGAGACATCAACATCTTCATAATATTTTAGATCTTTAAATACGTTTGTTTCAACAAAATTTGACTTTGATAAGTCTAAGGAAAGGTCATTATTGGATACAACAAATGAGTAAATGCCTTCTATAAAATTTTTATCATCTGTATTATGAAATCTTGTCAAAATTTTAGGCTCTTTATCAAAATTCATTTTTAACATTTTAAAGATTTTATTACCCATTTGCTCGGTGGATACGGCGAAACTTAAAAACATAACGCCATTTTCTTTCAATTTTTTTCTTGCTTCATAAAAAGACTCTACAGTATAAACATAGCTATCAAGTCTTACACCTCCTTTAGAAGATAAATTTGCATGAGAGTCTAAGACGCTATAAACAATTAAATCATATTTTTTATCAATTTCTTTTATAAAGTTTCTCGCATCATTAATGATTAACTTTACTCTTGGATTCTTATACGGGTTTTCAGGATGGAATTTTTCTCCTAAATTAGCAACTAATGGATCTATTTCTACCGCATCAATATTTCCTTTTGAGTATCTAATTGCAGTAGCAACATCGTTACCAGTACCACTTCCAACTATTAATATATCTTTAAAATCATAATTTGTAGAAGTGAAAGGAATTATATAAAATTTATGCCATCCTGCATTTTTTTTTTGGTTTATTTCATTAGATAAATCTATTGGTGTTTGTAACCATATATTGTTTGATTGTACTGTGATCGGGGTAAGTTGATCATTATTAAATTTCACAGAAACATTTTGATAAGGAGAGTGTAGATCCATTTTACTAGTATCATTAAATATATTTAAACTCAAAATCAGTATTACAAATGTAAGACAACTAAATTTTATATTCAATTTAAGATTAAATTGAAAAAAAATTAAAATTGAAAAAGAAATAACTAACCAAATTGTAGGTCCTGTCCAAAGAAATGAGAGTAACGTAAATAAACCTATTCCCGCAATAGCACCTATCAAATCATAACTGTATGCTTTTAAGGGATCAGTGTTTAACATTAATCTTGCCACTAAATGTCCTAAAGGAATAAATGCTACTGCATTAAATAAAAAGATTACTGAAATAAAAAAATAAATTAACATTATATGCAATGATCCTACTGCAATTGATTGACCCATATTCCATATTTCCGAAATAGGATTTTGAAAAAAAAGAGTTATTGGAGTATCTTTAAGTATATACATAAATGAAACTTGAAGAGCTACTAAAGGAAATGTCCAGTTTAAAGAATACAATCTTACCTTAGAAAAAGAATAGCCAATTCCTAGCCCTAAAAAACAAGACAAAAGACTTAAGTTTTTAAAATATGCAAATAATTGAAAGTATGAAGAATGAATTCTAATAATTGCCAATTCAAGAAATAAGCCTAATCCTGCAGCTAGAGCAATCAAAACATATATATTATTTTTAAGAAATTCAGGTTTAAATTCGTTTAATTGAAAAAAATCATAAAACTTGTTTGAAAAAATAATTTTTCTTGAATTTAATAAAAAAAAAATCATTAACAAAAAGAAAAAGAATCCAATCATAACTTTGAAGTATTCTCTATCTACAGAGATTATTAACTCCTTAATACGATCACTTGTTTCTGATTTTATTACTGCCTCTAAAATACTGTCCAAACCGCTATTATATAATGATAAAAAAGGTTGTCCCGCAGATAAAATATAACTAACAATTACAATAGAAAAAAAAATTAATGTTAAGTTAATAAAGTTTTTTTTAATCTTTGAGTTTTTGAGCATTTAAGTTAGCTTAATACATTATTTTTATTATGGCGGCAATTATTTCAGGAAAGTTAATTAAATTAGGAGCAAGTCAAAATGCTGTTGGTGGGACTGAATTGCTCGCTGAAAGATTGGCTAAAGGCACAAAAAAAGAACTCTTTAGAGACATAAATATTATATTTAATAGACCTGAGTTATATGAGGGTTATTTGTCTAAAGGTAAGAATATCTTTAATTTCCAAGATTTGCCTAATGATAGAATGTACAAAAAATTCTTTGAAAGTGAAATGATTAATAAATTTTCACATTTCGTTTTCAATAGCGAATATCAGAAAGAAGAGTTTTGTAAAAAATTTAATTTTAAAGAAAAAAGTGTTTCAGTAATAAAAAATTCCATCAATCCAATTGAAATAAAACAAAAAAAATATAATGGAAAAGTAATTTTAATTTATCATACTACGCCACATAGAGGTTTAGAGCTTCTAGCACATTGTTTTCCAAAAATATTAGCCGAAAATGACAAAGTTTATTTAAAAGTTTTTTCAAGTCTTAAAATTTATGGTTGGGATGAAAAAGATAAAGTATTTGAACCTCTTTACAAAAAATTAAGAGATATGAAAAATGTAGAATATAACTCAAATGTTTCTAATGAGGAAATTAGAAAACAACTAGTAAATTCACATATTTTCGCATATCCAAATATTTGGCCTGAGTCATCTTGCATATCAGCAATTGAAGCTATGAGCGCTAAAAATTTATTGGTGCTACCTAACCTTGCGGCTCTTAAAGAAACCGCTAACAAAAGTAAATTTTTATACAAATTCACTGATAATTCTTCAGATCACATTTACACTTTTCAAAAAGAGTTAACCCGAGCGATTCAATATGTCCAAAAACAGTCAGAGGATTATAAGTCTCATTTAGATGAATTAAAAATTTACGCTGATAAAAACTATAATTTAAATGAGTATTTAAAAAAATGGGAACAGGTTCTTTCTAATAAATAACCTTCAGAAAACAAATATTAAAAACCAATAAGACGCTAATCCTGATGCAATAGTAAGAATTACGTTTCTTGAAAAAAATCCAACAAATACTGCAGTAAGAGCACCATATATTTTTGGATCTGTGATTGTTACTAATGTTCCATAATCATCTAAAAAAATCCCCGGAAAAATGATAGACGGAAAAACAACTGAGGGCACATAATTTAAAATTTTTCTAAAATTTTCATTAAAAAAATCTTTATCTATTAATGTAATCATTGCCATTCTAGTTAGGTAAGTAATAAATCCTGCAATAAATATTGAAGTCCAAGTCATTTTTTAAATTTTAATATTAAAAAAGCTGCTAACAGGCCAATTATAGGTGATATTAAAATGTAAGATTTAAACGGTGCATTATAAAAAAAGATTGCAGCTAAACCTGAAACAATCATTACAATCAAATGATCCAATTTTCTTAATTCATTTATTATAATTGCTATAAACGTTAAAGGTATTGCAAATTTTAATCCTAATTCTTCAGGAACAATTGATCCAAGAAATATTCCTATAATTGTAGCAATCTGCCAACAAAACCAAAGAATAATTCCAGATCCCATCAAATGGTAATAATTAAAACTTTGCTCACTATTTTTTTTTAAATAAACATTTGAAACTGCAAATCCCTGATCAACAATAAAATACGAAATAAAAAGTTTTTTAATTAATGATAACTTATCTAAGTATCTAGATAAAACAGCGCCATACAATAAGTGTCTGGAATTTATCACTCCAACTGAAGTAATAGCTATGAGAGATGAAGCTCCACCTGATAACAATTGTAAAAATACAATTTGTGAGGCACCACCAAAGATTATTAATGATGTGGCATAAGTCATGATTGGATCAAAACCTAATTCAATACCAATTGCACCAAATATTATACCAAAAGGAATAACTGAGAGTAAATGTGGTGCTACATCAAAAAATCCTATCTTAAAGATTTGAAATTTTGATAACATCTTAACCTTTTAAGGCTTCAGCTAAAAATTTTGTATCTAGATCGCAGTCTTTATAGCCTTGCTTAATGATGTTCAAATACTTTGTGCTCGGATATTTAAAAGGAGTCTTATTTTCCATTGAGTATGCCATTACATCCCTGCCCTCGTATTTAAAAAAAATTTTTTTATAAAGAATAGGAAAGTCTTCATATTTATCGAGACAAGACTCGTCTTTATCTGTTATTTCATACAACGCTCCTTGCACACTAGATCCTTTTTTATATTCTATATCCGCTACACATAACTCGCTTCTAAAAGTTAATCGATAATCTTGAAGAATATATTTTTTTAAATACTTACAACCAGAACATCTTTTTTTCATTTGATCTTGATGAAGGTTACTACCATAAGCAAAATATAACATTATACCTCATTAACTATTTGAATTTTTTGTTCTGCAACAAATTTCAAAATTTCATTATTGCAAGTGTCAATTTTAGCTTTATCAGTGGATCTTACAACAATAGAAACACCTAATTTTCCCGCACGAAAGAAAGGGTAACTTCCAATCTCAACATCTTGATTGTTATTTTGAACTTGGGTTAAAGATTTTGCAATTTCACTCTCTACAGTTCTTAAATTTATAGTGTGACTTAAAATTGGTGCGCCACCAGTAATCAAATGATCTAAACCTCCGAGCATAGACTTTAGAATAGAGGGAACTCCTGGAAGTGAGAAAACATTTTCTACGTAAAATCCTGGTGCACCACTTGTTGGATTTAATATTAGTTTTGCAGTCATAGGCATCTTCGCCATTTTTTTTCTACCTTCACTAAATTCATTTGGCTTATAATATTTTTCTAAAATTGAAAAAGCCTCTTTGTGGTAACCGTACTCAATATCAAAAGCTTTTGATACAGACTCTGCAGTTATGTCATCGTGTGTTGGACCTATTCCACCTGTTGTAAAAACATATGAGAATTTTTTTTTAAAAGTATTTATTGTTTCGATAATATCTTTTTCAATATCAGGGATTATTCTTACTTCCTTTACTTGTACACCTAAGGAATTCAACCATAGTGATAAAGTACTTGTGTTGATATCTTTAGTTCTTCCAGAAAGAACTTCATTTCCAATTATAATTATGCCTGCATTTATTTCTTTTTTATTTTTCATATACAAATATAAATTAATAAATATGGAATTTACCAATACTTTAATCAAAGGCAAACTAATCAAGCGGTATAAAAGATTTTTTGTCGATATCAAAGTAAATAATTCAAAGATTACTGCGCACTGTCCCAACACTGGCTCGATGATGGGCCTTTTAGATCCAGGAAATACAGTTTTTGTTTCTAAAAATAATGATCCAAAAAGAAAACTAAAATTCACATTAGAAATGATTAAATCAAACAATCGTATGATTGGTGTTAATACTCACAGAGCAAACAAAATAGTATTGGACGGTCTTAATAAAAAATTAATTAATGAAATGAAAAATGTTAAAGAAATTAAACCAGAATTTAAATATTCAGATGATACAAGGTTTGATTTCTTATGTGATAAAAATTTACTCGAAGTAAAAAATGTAACTCTTTTAAGGAGTAATGATTTTGCAGAGTTTCCAGATGCTATAACAACCAGAGGCTCAAAACATTTAATTAAGTTAGCTGAATCAATCAAAAAAGGCTTTAAACCGTTTGTCTTATTTTTAACTCAAATTGAAGGTATAAATAAATTTAAAATAGCTAAAGACATCGATGCTGAATATTATAAGAATTATTTAAAAGTTAAAAAAGATGGTGTTAAATTTTTAGCTTATAGATGTAAATTAAACGATAAAGAAATCAGAATAGAAAAAAAAATAGATATTGTTGATGAGTAACTATTTGGAAAAATTTGAAAAAATGAGAATTGCCGGTTCTTTGGCTTCTAAAACTTTAGACATGATTACAGATTATGTAAGAGAAGGAACAGCAACAAATCATATTGATAAACTTTGTTATGAATTTATAAGAGATAACGGTGGATATTCTGCCCCTCAATTCTATAGAGGATTTGAAAAATCAATTTGCACTTCGCTTAATCATGTTGTTTGTCACGGTATACCTGGTGACAGAACACTTCAAGATGGAGATATTGTTAATATAGATGTAACCGCTATAATCAATGATCACTATGGGGACACGAGTCGAATGTATACTGTTGGTGACATCTCTGTAAAATCAAAAAAACTTATTAACGTTACTTATGAGTCTCTTAATAGAGCCATTAAGATATTAAAGCCTGGAAAAAGAATTGGTGATATTGGTCATGAGATACAATCTTTTGTAGAAAAAAATGGTTTTTCAGTTGTAAGAGATTTTTGTGGTCACGGAATAGGAACAAATTTTCATCAAGAGCCAAACATTCTTCACTATGGTTCAAAAGATACTGGGGATGAATTAAAACCAGGAATGACTTTTACTATTGAGCCAATGATAAATGCTGGAAAGTATCACACTAAAGTTTTAAATGATGGTTGGACAGCAGTTACAAAAGATAAAAAATTATCTGCACAATTCGAGCATACTGTTGGAATCACTGAAAATGGTTATGAAATTTTTACAGAATCTGTTAAAGGTTATAGGGAGCCTCCTTACAATTAATGATATCGAGATATTCAAGAAAAGAACTTTCAGAAATTTGGTCAGAAGAAAATAAATATAAAATTTGGCTTGATGTTGAAATTGCAGCAGCTCAAGCAATGGAAAAGTTTAAGATTATTCCCAAAGGTGTAGCCTCTGTAGTAAAACGAAGAGGCAAAATTAATGTAAAAAGAATTCATCAAATCGAAGAAAAAGTTAAACATGATATTATTGCTTTTTTAACTTCAATAACTGAAAAAGCAGGAATTAAAGCAAGGTATCTCCATCAAGGTATGACTTCATCAGATGTGCTTGATACGAGCTTCAACATTCAATTAGTACAATCAGGTAAAATTTTAATAAAAGATATTGAGAAATTATTATCTGTAATTAAAAAAAAAGCTTACAAGCATAAAATGACTCCATGTATTGGTAGAAGTCACGGTATTCATGCTGAGCCAATAACATTTGGTTTAAAGCTAGCAACTTATTATGAAGAATTCAAAAGAAATAAAAAAAGATTACAGAATGCAATAGACGAAGTTTCAACATGTGCTATTTCAGGTGCAGTTGGAACTTTTGCTAATATAGATCCTAGAGTGGAAGTTTTTGTATCAAAAAAATTAAAACTAAAGCCTGAACCAATATCAACACAAATTATTCCAAGAGACAGACATGCTTATTATTTTTCTGTTTTAGGAATTATAGCTGGATCCATTGAAAGATTTGCAACAGAGATTAGGCATTTACAAAGATCTGAAGTTTATGAGTTGCAAGAATTTTTTTCAAAGGGTCAAAAGGGTTCTTCAGCAATGCCTCACAAAAAAAATCCGATACTAAGTGAAAATTTAACAGGGCTTGCAAGACTTGTCAGAAGTAACGTTGTTCCTGCACTAGAAAATATTGCTCTATGGCATGAACGAGATATATCTCACTCTAGCGTAGAGAGAAATATAGGTCCTGATGCTAATATTACTTTAGATTTTGCTTTATTTAGACTTACAAATCTTGTGGATAATATGATTATTTATCCAAAAAATATGATGAAAAATCTTAATATAACTAAAGGAGTAATTTTTTCACAAGAGATGATGTTAGAACTTACTAAAGTTGGTCTTTCAAGAGAAAAGGCTTATAAAAAAATTCAAATGCATGCGATTAATAGCTTTAATAAGAATACCAATCTGATTGAACTAATTAAAAAGGATAAATCAATCACATCTCTAATTTCTGAAAAAAAAGTTGATAAAGTGTTTACATATTCAAAGCATTTAAAAAATGTAAATTATATTTTTAGAAGAGTTTTTAAATAATGAAAAAGGGAAAAAAATTATACGAAGGAAAAGCAAAAGTTATTTTTGCTACTGACAATAAAGACTTTGTAATTCAGCACTTTAAGGATGATGCAACAGCTTTTAATAATCAAAAAAGAGCAAAGATTGAAGGCAAAGGTGTTCTTAATAACAGAATTTCTGAACATATATTAATGAACCTTGATCAAGTTGGAATAAAAAATCATTTAGTTAAAAGACTTAATATGAGAGAGCAACTTATCAAACATGTCGAAATTATTCCGATCGAATTTATTGTAAGAAATATTGCAACTGGTTCTCTCACAAAAAGACTTGGTATAGAAGACGGTACCATTTTAGAAGATCCACTAATTGAATATTGTTTAAAAAACGATGAACTTGGAGATCCTTTTATTTCTAAAGAGCATATCTATACTTTTAAATGGGCAACTAAAAAAGAAATAGAAAAAATAGATAAACAACTATTAAGGATAAATGACTTCATGGTAGGAATGTTTAGAGGTGTTGGCATTAAACTTGTAGATTTTAAAGTTGAATTTGGAAGAATTAAAAACAACGGTAAAACAGATGTGATGCTGGCAGATGAGATAAGTCCAGACACTTGTAGATTATGGGATAATAAAACTGATAAAAAATTAGATAAAGATAGATTTAGAAATAATCTTGGTAATTTAATTAATGCATATCAAGAAGTAGCAAAAAGATTAGGTATTCTTCACGAACAATCCAACATACAAGCTGTCAACTTTGAAAAACCAAAAGCGGTAAAAAACAAAAAATAAATGAAAGTAAAGGTAGTTGTTACTCTTAAATCTGGAGTTCTTGATCCTCAAGGTAAAGCAATACAGCAAACCTTAAATGGAATGGGCTTTGCAAACGTTAAAGATGTAAGGCAAGGAAAATATTTTGATATAGATATTGATGAAAGTGATGAACAAAAAGCAAAACTTTCTGCGGAAGAAATTTGTAAAAAACTTCTAGCCAATCAGGTCATTGAGGATTTTAAGATTATTTAATGAATTCATCGGTCATTATATTCCCTGGATCTAATTGTGATAGGGATATGGATGTTGCATTAAAAAAATTTGGTTTTAAAAATAAAATGGTCTGGCATGATGATGATAAATTACCCCAAAGTGACTTAATTGTTTTGCCAGGTGGGTTTTCTTATGGAGATTATCTTAGATGTGGAAGTATAGCTGGTAAATCAAAAATTATTCAATCTGTAATCGATTTTGCAAACTCTGGAGGTTTAGTTTTAGGTATTTGTAATGGATTTCAAATCTTAACAGAAACCGGTCTATTAAAAGGTGTTCTTCAACAAAACAAGAATATTGAATTTATTTGTAAAAATATATTTGTCAAAGTTAACAATAATGAAAACAAATTTTTTGAAAATATAGATAAAGACGTCTTAGAGCTTCATATAGCACATAATGAAGGTAACTATTTTTGTACTGAAGATGAACTTAAGTCTTTAGAAGATAACAATCAAATTGCAGCTTACTATTGTAGCTCTGATGGAAAAGTAGATGATAAGTCAAATCCAAACGGTGCAATAAAAAATATTGCTGGAATATTCAATAAAAAGAAAAATATTTTAGGAATGATGCCTCACCCCGAGCGAATGATAGATCAAAGTTTATCTGGTGAAGATGGCTCAATATTTTTTGAAAATTTATTAAAGAATTTGAAATAATGGAAGTAAATGAAAAAATTGCAGTAGATCATGGGTTAAAGCCTGAGGAATACAAAAAAATTTGTGATTTGTTAAAGCGTATTCCAAATTTAACAGAACTTGGAATTTTTTCAGCAATGTGGAATGAGCATTGCTCCTATAAATCTTCAAGATTACATCTAAAAAAACTAAACACTAAGGGTAAAAAAGTAATTCAAGGTCCAGGTGAAAATGCTGGCGTAATTGATATAGGTGATGACGATGCAATAGTTTTTAAAATTGAAAGTCATAACCATCCCTCATTTATAGAACCATACCAAGGTGCAGCAACAGGAGTTGGTGGAATAATGAGAGATGTTTTTACAATGGGTGCAAGACCAATCGCAAATTTAAATTCAATTCATTTTGGCTCAACCCAACACAAAAAAACTAAAAATTTATTGAGAGGAGTAGTCAAAGGGATTGGAGGCTATGGAAATTGTATTGGCGTTCCAACTATAGCTGGTCAAACTTGCTTTGATCAATCTTATAATGGAAATATTTTAGTAAATGCAATGACATTAGGTTTGGTAAATAAAAATAAAATTTTTTACTCAAAAGCTGCAGGGATAAACAAACCAGTTATATATGTTGGATCAAAAACTGGCAGAGATGGTATTCATGGAGCAAGTATGGCATCAGCAATATTTGATGACAAAATAGAGGAAAAAAAACCAACCGTTCAAGTTGGAGATCCTTTTACTGAAAAACTTCTTTTAGAGGCTTGCTTAGAATTAATGTCGGACAAATCTATTATTGCTATTCAAGATATGGGTGCTGCAGGATTGACTTCATCAAGTATTGAAATGGCATCAAAAGGAAATTTAGGAATTGAATTACATTTAGATAAAGTACCATGCAGAGAAGAAAAGATGACACCTTATGAAATTATGTTGTCTGAAAGCCAAGAAAGAATGTTGATAGTTTTAGAAAATGGGAAGGAAGATAGTGCAAAAAAAATATTTGATAAATGGAACCTAGATTTTGCAGTAATAGGAAAAACAACTAATTCCAAAAATATTGAGCTTTATTTTGAAAAAGAAAAAGTAGCAAATGTACCAATTAAATTTTTAGCAAATGAAGCTCCTATGTATGATAGACCTTGGAAAAAAATCAAACTTCCTCAAAAGATTAAATTTTCAAATAATGAATTAAAAAAATTAAAGTTTAATGATGTAATTAAAAAAATGATTTCCCATCCAAATATCTGTTCTAAGCAATGGATATGGGAACAATATGATCATACTGTTATGGGAGATACAATTCAAAAACCTGGTGGTGATGCAGGTGTTGTAAGAGTACACGGCACCAAAAAAGCTGTAGCTTCATCAGTTGACTCATCCGCATCTTATTGTCATGCACATCCATTCACTGGAGGAAAACAAGTTGTTTGTGAAGCTTGGAGAAATCTAGTTTCAGTTGGTGCAGAACCTATAGCAATAACGAATTGTTTAAATTTTGGAAACCCAGAAAAAAAAGAAAATATGGGTGAATTTGTTGAATGCATCGATGGAATTAATGAAGCTAGCAAATATTTAAATTTCCCTGTCGTTTCGGGAAACGTATCGTTTTACAATGAGACAAAAGATAAAGGAATAAAACCTACACCCACAATTGGAGGTGTTGGTTTAATAAAAGACTATAAAAATTTAATGACCATGAAGTTTAAATCAAAAGAAAACTTAGTTTTAGTTGTTGGAAAAACAGAAGGAAATTTAGATCAAAGTATCTTTGCAAATGTAATTTTAGATGAAAAAAAAGGACCGCCACCTGAAATAAATTTATTTAATGAAAAAAATAATGGGGAAACAATTCTTAAAATTATTAAAGAAAAATTAGCGTTATCAGTCCACGACGTATCTCTGGGTGGAATAATGATTGGTGCTTTAAAGATGTGCATAGCAGGCAGTAAGGGAATTAAATTTTATAAATTCAAGAATTTAACAAATATTTATCAATATTTTTTTTCTGAGGATCAAGGAAGATACATTATTGAAGTAGAGAAAAATAATCTCAAAAAAGTAGAGAGCACTTTAAAGAAAAACTCTGTGCATTTCGATTTATTAGGAGAAACAACAGATAAAGAGATTATCATAAATGATGAGCCAACATTTACAGTGGACAAGGTGACAGAATTTTATAAAGGTTGGTTATATAAATACATGAGTTAATTATGGCGATGGACTTAAAAGAAATTGAAAAAATGATAAAAGAGGCTCTGCCAGATGCTGTTATTGATATTCAAGACTTAGCTGGTGACGGGAATCACTATTCCGCCACAGTGACTTCTACTCAATTTAAAGGTAAAAATAAAGTGCAACAACATAAAATGGTGTATGATGCTTTAAAAGGAAAAATGGGAAACGAGCTTCATGCTCTAGCGCTTAAGACAAAGGAAAATTAATGGATCAACAAGTTAAAGAACAGATAGAAAGTTCGATAAACAACAGCGATGTTTGTTTATTTATGAAAGGTAGTCCAGAAGCTCCGCAGTGTGGTTTCTCAATGGCTGTCTCTAACATCTTAAAAATTTTGGAAGTTAAATATCAAAGTGTTGACGTATTAAAAGATCAAAAAATTCGTGAAGGTATTAAGATATATAGTGAGTGGCCAACGATCCCTCAACTTTATATAAAAAAAGAATTCATCGGTGGATGTGATATCGTAAAAGAAATGTTTGAGAACGGTGAACTTAAAAAAGTTTTTGACGAAAAAGGTATAGGATATAAAAAATAATATTATCTAGAGTAATATTCGATTACTAGGTTTGGCTCCATAACAACAGGATAAGGAACTTCTTCAAACTTTGGTGTTCTCACAAATTTAATTGTTCTTTTCTTTTCATCTACTTGCAAATATTCAGGAATATCTCTTTCTTTGTTAGCTAACGCTATATCAATAATAGCTAATTGTTTTGATTTATCTTTAATCTCTATAGTGTCTTCTTCACTTAAAAGGTAGCTTGATATGTTTACTTTTTTACCATTCACTTTTACATGTCCATGATTAATAAACTGTCTTGATGAAAAAATCGTACTAGAAAATTTTGCTCTGTAAATAACTGAGTCTAATCTTCTTTCTAATAAACCTATTAAATTTTCTGCAGTATCCCCTTTTTTCATAATGGCTTTTCTATAAACATTTCTGAATTGTCGCTCATTTATATTTCCATAATATGATTTTAATTTTTGCTTAGCTTGAAGTTGAGTTCCGTAGTCTGATAATTTTGCATTTTTAGATTGTCCGTGTTGTCCTGGAGGGTATGCTCTCTTATTGAAAGGGCTTTTTGGTCTTCCCCAAAGGTTAACCTTCAGTCTTCTATCAATTTTGTGTTTAGAATTTAATCTTTTTGTCATTTGGTGAATGGGTTATAAACTTAACATCTTATTTGTCAATCAACGTTTTTTTCCTAAACTTGCAAATACACTTGATAAAATACGTGTTTCTTTATCTGAAAGTTCCATTCTATAAAAAATGTTTATTAAATTTTCAAGCATTATAGGTTTTTTTTCTTTGTGTTTAAAAAAATTAATTTCATTTAGATTATTTAGGCATAAATTTATCATCGCTTGAATTTCCTTTTTAGATGCTTTCTTTACTTTCTTTGACTTTTCAAATTGACTAGATTTGGAATTTAATAAACTTGAGATGAATTGCGCAATAATTATAAGGCTATGGGATAGATTTAAAGATTTAAAATTTGTGTTTGTAGGTATTTGTAAAGTGTAATTTGCATAACTAACTTCTTTATTTGATAAACCTGATGCTTCTGAGCCAAATAAAACCCCAATTTTTTTTCTAAAATCTATTTTTCTTAAACCCTCAAGATTAATATGTTTTATATTTTTGTTTCTAAATCTTGCAGATGTAGCGATTAATATATCAATATCTCCTAAGGAACTTTCTAAATTATTAAATACTTTGCTCTTTTTTATAATGTCTTTCGCTCCAACAGATGTTGCTAATATCTTATCATTAGGAAAAATAGGTTTTGGATCAATCAGATAGAGCTTTTGAAAATTAAAATTTTTTATTGCTCTTGCACATGCGCCAATATTTTCTGATAGCTGCGGTTTATGTAAAATAAATGTAACTTTATTCTTGTTCATCTATTTGATGCCATGATTTCTATTGTAGTTAGATAATGTTGAAGGATTAATTCCTCTAAGATATTTTTGATTAACATCCCATATAGAAACCTTTAATGGATAGCACTTTGCAAGATCAGACGAATGTTCTGATCCACAGTCTCCACCAGGGCAAGCAGATAAAGCCCCTAATAAATCTGTTTCAGCAAAAAATTCCAAATAATCACCAGGTCTTACAGGACTTGACTTCATAAAATATTGCTTAGTGTCGTTAGTAAAGCCAGTAAGCATAAATACATTTAATACATCATGTACAATTTTTTCTGCGTCATCTAATTTGATATTTTTCTCTTTAACCAAGGCTCTAGTTAAGTTTGAATGACAACAATAATGATAATCGTTGTTTGATGTTAGTTTATACGTGTAAGGATCACATCTTGTACCAATAACATCATGGACTGATCCCCCGTCTTTGTCGTAACCATACCAATCTAATGTATCCCAAGTAATTGTAGCTAATGATCTTAAATACGGGAAACTGCTAAACATTTTGTCTCCAACTGAAATATGTGTTCCATAGAGAGCTCTAGTTTTTCCAGAATAAAACCTTTCATTTAAATTATCAGCCTGAAATAAATTTAAATCTCCAACTTGGGGTCCTTCAACACTTTCTATTCTAAAAAAATTACCTGATTTAACATTAAAAGTTTTTGCATCTCTTGGAGGGACAATGACTTCATCAACTTGTTTGATGTGTTTTCTAGCTTCATGTAATATTTCAAGATTATTATTTATTGTATCATTTGGGTAACAAACAACAGGATCTGCTCCTACCCTGCTTTCAATATCAGTAGGTTTCTTAGAGAACTTCTTGATTTTCATTTATTTACTTGCAGGAGCTTTATCCTTAAATAATTTGAAATCTAAACTATCGATAAGGGCTTTAAATGATGCATCAATTATGTTTGGTGAAACACCAATGGTAAACCAATTTTTTCCTTGGGAGTCTGTACTTTCAATCGATACTCTTGTGGTCGCTTCAGTTCCTGTATTTAAAATTCTAACCTTGTAGTCAACTAGTTTTAAATCTTTCAAATATTCAGAATATTTTTCTAACTTAGTAACATTTTTTCTTATAGCGTTATCTAGGGCATGAACAGGTCCGTTACCTTCACCCTCACAGACTATTTGTTCACCATCCACTTCTAATTTTGCTTTTGCTCTAGAAATAATTTTATCTTGATCATTTTTTGAAACTGAAACGTCGTATTCTTTAATTGATATATATCTTGGAATTTCCCCCATTACTCTTCTAGCTAGCAATTCAAAAGAAGCATCAGCTCCATCATAACTGTAACCAATAAATTCTCTGTCTTTTACCTCTTCCAGAAGTTTTTTTACTTTTGGATCGTTTTCCTCGATTTCTATTCCAATTGTTTTGAGTCTAGATAAAATATTTGATTTACCTGACTGATCAGAAACAACTATATTTCTGTTGTTGCCAACGTCTTCTGGATTTATATGCTCATAAGTTTTAGGATCTTTTTGAACTGCGGATACATGTAAACCACCTTTGTGTGAAAATGCTGCAGCACCTACATATGGTAAGTGTTTATTTGGTTTTCTATTTAGTATCTCATCAAGTAATCTTGAACATTGTGTAATATGTTTAATATTTTTTTCTTTAATACTTATCTCGAATTTATCTGATAATTCTTTTTTAAGATGAAAAGTTGGGATAATTGACATTAAGTTAGCGTTACCACATCTTTCACCTAAGCCATTTATTGTTCCTTGTATTTGTCTTGCTCCTGATAAAACGGCTGCAATTGAATTTGCAACAGCATTACCAGTATCATTATGTGCGTGAATACCTAAGTTTTCACCAGGAATATGTTCTGAAACTTCTTTAACTATTTTTGTAACTTCATGAGGAAGTGTTCCGCCATTAGTATCACAAAGAACTATCCATTTAGCACCGTTATCGTATGCAGCTTTAATGCAAGCTAAAGCATATTTTGGATTTGCTTTGTAGCCATCAAAGAAGTGTTCTGCATCAAACATGAACTCTTTGTTATTTTTTACAAAATGTTTAGTCGTCTCTATAATGTTTTCTAAATTTTCCTCATTAGTTATTCCTAATGCAACATCAACATGAAAATCCCAAGACTTTCCTACTAAACAAACAGATTTAGTATTTGAATTTAAAATCGCTGACAAACCTGGATCATTTTCTGCACTTCGTCCAGCTTTCTTTGTCATTCCAAAAGCAGTAAATGTAGAATTTTTTAAATCCAAACCTTTTTGAAAAAATTCTGTATCAGATGGATTAGCACCTGGCCAACCTCCTTCTATATAATCTACACCAAGATCATCTAAAGCATGCGCAATTTTTGTTTTTTCATCAATTGAAAAATGCACACCTTGTGTTTGAGCTCCATCTCTCAACGTTGTATCAAATATGTATAATCGTTCTTTACTCATTTTATTTTCCAAGTTGTTTTATCATCTTTATCTTCAATTAAAATACCTTTATCTAAAAGTTCATTTCTGATTTCATCAGCTAATTGGTAATTTTTATTATCTCTAGCTGTGTTCCTGTCTTTTATCTTTTGTAAAATCTCTTCCTCTGAAATTTCAAGAATATTCTTTTTAAATTCTTGCCATTTTGATATTGGTTCAGTTAACAAACCAATAAAGTTACATGCAGTGGTAAAAATTTCTTTGTCTTTGTCAGATCCTTTAGCAGCTTTATCATATAATTTATGAATATTACTTATGAAGCCAGGTGTATTTAAATCATCATAAAGAGGAGCTAAATCATCATCTGGTATTAATACTTTACCTTTTGGTTTTTTTTGGCATTCGTACCATTTATCTAAAGTTTTTTTTGATTGTGTTAATAAATCTTCACTCCAATCCATTGCTTGTTTGTAGTGAGTTGAAATTAAAGCTAGTCTTAAAACTTGACCGTTATATTTCTGATAGAAATCTTTTATCTTAAAAATGTTTCCTTGTGACTTTGCCATTTTTTCATTTGCTATCGTAATGAATCCATTATGTATCCAATAATTTGAAAAAGATTTATTATTAGCACAACTTGACTGAGCAATTTCATTTTCATGATGAGGAAATATCAAATCTCTTCCTCCGCCATGAATATCAAAAGTATCACCGAGATATTTTTTTGACATTGCAGAACACTCTAAATGCCATCCAGGTCTCCCTTTGCCCCAAGGTGAGTCCCAACTTGGCTCATCTTTATTAGATGGCTTCCACAATACAAAATCTTCTGGATTTTTTTTATTTTCTGAAATCTCAACTCTAGCTCCTGCTTTTAATTCATCTATATTCTTATTTGATAATTTTCCGTAATCTTTAAAACTAGAAACATCGAAATAAACATGAGAATTTTTTTCATAAGCATTTTTATTTTTAAGAAGAACATTGATCATTTCAACCATTAAAGAAATATTCTCTGTTGCCTTGGGCTCAAAAGATGGTTTTTCACAATTTAGATAATCACAATCATTGTGAAAACTATTGGTAATTTTTTTAGTTAAAACATCTATTGATATTTTTTTTTGTTTTGCGCTTTCAATAATTTTATCGTCTATATCAGTTATGTTTCGAACATAAGTAACTGATTTATTTCCATACTTACATTTTAAAACCTTGAACAGAATATCAAATACTACTAATGGTCTTGCATTACCTATATGGGGATCATCATAAACTGTTGGTCCACATACATACATTTTCACTTTATTTGGATCTATCGGTTTAAATATTTCTTTTTTACCACCAAGACTGTTAGTTAAATATATATCTTTGTTCATTATATTAGGAATATACCTTTAATTTAGATTTGTGAATCTATTTGATTAATTGGGAATCTTGCATATTGGAATTGGCTCCATTTTATGCAAATTTGCTTTTCTGATTTGAATATATTTATCTCGATTTTTTGAATTCTCGTTATCCATGGCCTCTTCTATTTCTTTGTATGATAATCCTAATTGTCCTTCATCAGTTCTACCATCATCCCAAAGACCATCTGTTGGAGCTGCATTAATAATATCATTAAGTATCTTTAGTTCTCTTCCAAGCTCCCATACCTCAGTTTTATTACAATCAGCTATTGGAGATATATCAACGCCACCATCACCATATTTTGTATAAAAACCAACTCCAAAGTCTTCAACTTTATTTCCAGTTCCAACAACTATTCCGTTGTTAGCTGCTGCAACTTGATAAAGTGTTGACATTCTTAATCTTGCTCTTGAATTAGCCATCCCATGTTCGCTACTAAAATCTTTTAGTGTACTTTCAAATGTTTTAAATAAACTGTCTAGTTCAACTGTATGCCCTTCAACATTTTTAAAATTTTTCTTTAACCATTCTTGATGCCTTAAGCTTAAATCGTGTTGTGAACCATTTTGTTTAATTGGCATCGATAATACGATTGTTCTTAATCCAGTCATGGCACTGAGTGTGCTTGAAACTGATGAATCGATACCTCCTGATATACCAATAACTAATGACTTAGCTTTTTTTGGCATTGAATTCACATAATTTAAAATCCAATCTTTAATAAATAATACTTTCTTAGAAGGTTCCATGATTCAAATATAAGACAAAATTAAAATTTTTAAATGTCTAAGATGCCGCTTTAATTGCATTTCTTGCATAGTTGGAATTCTTTTTAATCTCATCTGAGATTAAGAAAGCCAATTCTAAAGCTTGATCTGCGTTCAATCTAGGGTCACAATGAGTGTGATATCTGCTTGATAAATCTTGTTCAGATATATTTTTTGCCCCGCCTGTACATTCTGTCACATTCTGTCCAGTCATTTCTATATGCAATCCACCAGCATAAGAGCTTTCGCTTTGATGAACTGCAAAAACATTTTTAACTTCATTTAATACTTTATTAAATGGTCTAGTTTTAAAACCTGTTGTAGATTTAATTGTATTTCCATGCATTGGATCACATGACCAAATTACATTTAAACCTTCCTTTTTAATTCTTCTTATCAACTTAGGTAAGAATTTTTCAACTTGATCGTGACCAAACCTAGATATTAAAGTAATTTTTCCTTTTTCATTTTTTGGATTAATTACTTCGCAAATTTTTGCGATCTCTTCTGGTTTAGATGTCGGTCCACATTTTATACCAATTGGGTTTTCAATACCTTTACAAAATTCAACGTGTCCACCATCAAGTTGTCTTGTTCTGTCACCAATCCAAACAAAGTGTGCTGACGTTGCATGGTACTCTCCTGTAGTTGAGTCAACCCTTGCCATACTTTCTTCAAATGGCAAGTGTAAAGCTTCATGAGATGTCCAGAAATTTACTGTTTTTAATCTTCTATTGAAATCTGAATTTATTCCACAAGCATCCATAAATGCCAAAGCATCAGCAATTTTATCTTCAAGTTCTTTAAATTTTTTAGCTTGAGGACTTTTTTTAATATAACCTAAATTCCATAAGTGTACATTTTTTAAATCAGCAAAACCCCCATTAGAAAACGCTCTTAAAAGATTCAACGTTGAAGCAGACTGAGAGTATGCCTTAAATAATCTTTTTGGATCATGTCTTCTAGATTTTTCAGTAAAATCAATTCCATTTACGTTATCACCTAAGTAACTTGGTAATTCTTTGTCACCTTGTTTTTCAGTTGGTGCACTTCTAGGTTTTGCAAACTGTCCGGCTATCCTTCCAAGTTTTATAATTGGAAGCGAAGCTGAGTATGTAAGAACCAATGACATCTGAAGAATAACTTTAAATGTGTCTCTTATATTGTCCGGATTAAACTCGGCAAAACTTTCTGCGCAGTCTCCTCCTTGTAAAAGAAAAGCTTTTCCATCAACAACTTGTGAAAGTTGATCTTTAAGATGTCTTGTCTCACCAGCGAAAACTAGTGGAGGAAAAGATTTAATTTTACTCAATACCTGGTTAAGTTCCTTTTCACTTTCATAAGAAGGAACATGTTTGACAGGATATTTTCTCCAACTGTTTGGTTTCCAATTTTTCATAATTCAACCTTAAGATGAATATATAACTAAATTATGACAAAAGAGAATAGTTATTTTTATTATTCTACTGTTACTGATTTAGCTAAATTTCTTGGTTTATCAATGTCATAACCTTTTTTTAGCGCAGAATAGTATGCAAGCTTTTGTAAAGGAATTGTTACTAAAAATGGGAAAAGGTCATCTTCAGTATTTTCAACTTCAATAGTTTCCCAAATATTTTCAGAATAAACTTCATCTTTACTTTTATTTGTAACAAGCAAAACTTTTGCTCCTCTAGCTATAACTTCCTGCATGTTTGAAATAGTTTTTTTATAATGTTGATCTCTTGGAGCAATCACTACTACTGGCATTCCATCTTCTATAAGAGCTAGTGGTCCATGTTTCATTTCACCTGCAGGATAACCCTCTGCATGTACATAAGCTAATTCTTTCAATTTTAAAGCTCCTTCTAATGCTATTGGAAATGAATATCCTCTACCTAAAAACATTGAACCTTTTGCATCAACAAATGAACTGCATATTGATTGTATCTTGTTTTCAGTTTCTAAAGAATGTTTAACTAATTTTGCGAGATTAAATAAATTTTTAATCTTCTTTAAATAATCTTTTTTACTTATATCTTTCCTTTTTTGGGCTAATTTTAAGCAAAGTATATATAAAACAAGCATTTGTCCTAAGAAAGCTTTAGTTGATGCAACGCCGATTTCTGGACCACAATGAATAGGTAAAACGAATTTGGAGTCTCTAGCTATTGAGCTTTCAATAACATTTACAACTGAGCATGTTTTCATTTTATTTTTGTTACAAAGATCTAAAGCTGCATAAGTATCAGCAGTTTCACCTGACTGAGAAACAAAAATATAAAGACAATCTTTCTTAAATTTATTTTTTCTGTAACGAAACTCTGAAGCGATATCGATATTAACATCGAATGATGTTAGTTGTTCAAACCAATATTTTGCAATAAGACAAGAATGATAAGCTGTGCCACATCCGATTAATGTAATAGAATTAATTTCTTTTTCTTTAAATGGAAAATTAAAAATATTTATGTCATTATTAATTTTGTCAATGTATTCATTGACACAATTTTTAATGGTATTTGGCTGTTCATCAATTTCTTTAGCCATGAAATGCTTGTAGTCACCTTTTTCATAAATTTGTTCGTTTGATGATAAATGTAATATTTTTTTATTTATCTTTTTTCCGCTTTGATTAAAAAACTCAACATTATCTTTTTTAATAATACAAAACTCCCCATCGTTAAGATATGAAATCTTATTTGTCATAGATTTTAGAGCATAAGAGTCTGATCCTAAATAATTTTCTCCAGGACCATAGCCAACAGCTAAGGGTGAACCTCTTCTTGCACCAATTATTAAATTCGGATTATCTTTAAAAATTATACCTAAAGCAAAACTTCCATGAAGTTTTTTTAAAACTTTAATAATTGCATCTTTAAGATTATCTTTTTTTAAATATTCAGTAATAAGATGAACAATAACTTCAGTATCTGTTTGGGACTTAAACTTATGTCCTTTATTAACTAAAAACTTTTTTAACAATGTAGAGTTTTCAATTATTCCATTATGAACTACAGATACATTTTCTGATGAATGTGGATGAGCGTTAATTGTGTTTGGAATACCATGAGTTGCCCATCTTACATGTCCAATTCCAACATTTCCTGTTAACTTTGATTTGGAAACAGCTTCCTCCAAACTTTCAACCCTACCCTCACATTTAACTTCTTTAATAAAGCCAGAGTCAATCGTAGCAATTCCTGCTGAGTCATATCCTCTATATTCTAATTTTTTTAGCGAATTTATAATTGGTGATGAAACCAATTTGTTGCTTGTTATTCCAATAATTCCACACATATTTTATTTTTTTCTTTTATAGTTTTTTACTTCAGTTTGCTTTGCCCTTGTAAGTGCTAAAGAACCACTTTTAACATTTTGAGTTATTACAGAACTAGCACCAACAATCGCTTTTTTTCCAATTTTAACTGGGGCAACTAATGAGGTGTTTGATCCTATAAAGGCACCATCTTCAATTATTGTTTTACTTTTTTTAACTCCATCGTAATTGCAAGTAATTGTACCTGCACCTATATTAGATTTTTTTCCTATTGTTGCATCACCAATATAAGCAAGGTGATTTGCTTTTGAATTCTTTTTTAATCGAGATTTTTTAATTTCAACAAAGTTACCGACTTTTGAACCTTCTTCCAAAATAGTTCCAGGTCTTAAACGTGCGTATGGACCAATTGAAACATTATTATCAACACTTACACCTTCAAGGTGAGAAAAAGCTAATATCTTAACATTGTTTTTGATTTTTACCTTCGATCCAAAAACAACGAATGGTTCGATTGTTACGTTTTTTCCAATTTTAGTATCATTTGAAAAAAAAACAGTCTCAGGTGCAGTCATTTTCACACCCTGATTTAAAAATTTTTTTCTAAATTTATTTTGAATATCAGTTTGTTTCATTGATTTTTTCTTATAGATAAGTATTTATGATAAAGAATTCACAAAATATTTCTTAATAATACTTTTTAAAATGAGTCAAAAATTCACAGTTTTAGTAGATTTAGATGGAACCATAGTAGATACAGCTCCAGATCTAATGAATGCACACAATTATGTAATGAAAAAGTTTGGTTACAAAACAAAGACAACAGAAGAAATTAGAAACCTTGTTGGTAAAGGTGCTGGCGCTTTGATTGGAAGATCTATTTGGGGAACAGCCAAAAAAGAGTTTGGAAAAATATCAGATAAAAAAATTAAAGATGAAATGGTAAAAGATTTTATAGATTATTATGGAAAGAATATTGTCAACGAAAGTAAAATTATTGATGGTGTTTTAGAATTTTTAAGGTGGTCTAAACAAAACAGTATTTCTTTAGCAGTTTGCACTAATAAACAAGAGCATTTGGCAATTGATTTGTTAAAAAAAATAAAAATTTTTGATTATTTTGAATATGTTGCTGGTAGTAATACTTTTGATTATTGCAAACCTGATCCTAGACATTTAACTTCTGTGATTGAAATTCTTCAAGGGGATGTAAAAAAATCTTTAATGATTGGTGATAGTGAAACAGATTCTGCTGCAGCTAACTCTGCAAACTTACCATTTATATTGCTCGAGGACGGATATACTGATAAAAAAGTAAATGAAATACCTCATGATCACTTGGTAACAAACTTTCAGGGTATTGAGAAAATAGTTTCAAAATATTTGAATACTTAAAATAAATGAAGTACTAAACTCAAAAAGGAATAAATTGAAAATACATAAAGTAAAAGTTTTCGCATCAAAAGATAAACTAAGTAAAAGAAATCAACTTGCATGGAAAATTGCAGAAATTGCAAGTGACAATGCTAAACTAAATAAAGACTCAGTTGATATGGTGATAAACAGGATGATTGATAATGCATCTGTTGCTATCGCTTCATTAAACAGAAAAGCTGTAATTACCTCAAGAGAAATGGCAATGAAACATCCAAGATCTAATGGTGCTACTTTATTTGGAATTAACTCAAAAAAGAAATTTGACTGTGAGTGGGCTGCTTGGTCCAATGGAACTGCTGTAAGAGAATTAGATTTTCATGATACTTTTTTAGCAGCAGACTATAGTCATCCAGGAGATAACATTCCTGCATTAATGGCTGTTGCGCAACAAAAGAAAGTCTCTGGTTTAAATCTTATTAAAGGGATTATTACTGCATATGAGGTACAAGTAAATCTTGTAAAAGGTATCTGTCTTCATAAACATAAAGTAGATCATATCGCTCACTTAGGTCCAAGTGTTGCTGCAGGTTTAGGAACAATGCTAAACCTTAAAACTGAAACAATATATCAAGCTGTTCAACAAGCATTGCATGTAACTGTCTCAACAAGACAATCTAGAAAAGGAGAAATTTCTAGTTGGAAAGCTTTTGCTCCTGCGCATGCTGGAAAACTCGGTATAGAAGCTGTCGATAGAGCAATGAGAGGTGAAGGAGCACCAAGCCCAATTTATGAAGGAGAAGACAGTGTTATTGCAAGAATATTGGATGGAAAAAAAGCATTATATAAAGTTCCTCTTCCAAAAAAAAATCAGGAAAAAAAAGCTATTCTTGAAACTTACACAAAAGAATATTCAGCAGAATATCAAGCGCAAGCGCTTATAGACCTTGCAAAAAAATTAAATAGAAAAATAGACAACTTAAATGAAATTAAAAAAATAGATATATATACAAGTCATCATACTCATTATGTAATTGGAACAGGAGCAAACGATCCACAAAAAATGGATCCTAATGCAAGTAGAGAAACTTTAGATCACTCAATAATGTATATATTTGCTGTTGCTTTAGAAGATGCTGATTGGCACCACGTAAAATCATATAGCAAATCAAGATCAAGAAAGAAAAGTACTATAAAGATATGGAGATCTATTAAAACGCATGAGGATAAAAAATGGACGAAACGTTATCATGATCCAAACCCAAAAAATAAGGCTTTTGGGGCTAAAGTTATAGTCTCATTAAAAAATAATAAAAAAATTGTTGAAGAGCAAGGTGTAGCAGATGCTCATCCTTATGGTTTAAGGCCATTTAAAAGGGCTAATTATATTAAAAAGTTTTTAACCCTTACAAAAGATATTATACCCAAAAGAGAGTCAGATAGATTTCTTAGAGATATTCAAAACTTAAGAAAGTTAAAGTCAAATCAGTTACACAAATTAAATATTGAAATTAATAGTAGAAATATTAAAAAAAATAAAAAAATCGGTATTTTTTAATGCACTTTATTAAAAAAAAAATAAAAGAAAAAAGAAAAGATTTTGTTGATAAATTAAAAAGTGGAAAAATTTTAAGAGTTCCTGGTGCATATAACCCTTTGACTGCTAAAGTGATTGAAGAAATTGGCTATGATGCTGTTTATGTTTCGGGAGGTGTTATGTCTAATGACCTTGGTTACCCAGATATAGGCCTTACCACACTTGAAGATGTAAGCAATAGATCAAAACAAATAGCAAGAGTTACAAACTTACCTACGATTGTAGATATTGATACGGGTTTTAAGTCTTGCAAAAAAACAGTTCAAACCTTCGAAAAATTTGGTGTGACAGCGGTACATATAGAAGACCAAGTTGAGAGAAAAAGATGTGGCCACCTTGATAACAAAGAGCTTATTTCAGTTAAAAAAATGGTAAAAAAGATTGAAGAGTGTATAAAAGCTAGAAAGGACAAAAATTTTAAGATAATTGCCAGATCTGACGCAAAAAGTGTAGAGGGAATTGATAAAATGATTGATAGATGTAAAGCATATATCGACGCAGGGGCTGAAATAGTTTTTCCTGAAGCTTTAAAAGATAAAGTTGAATTTGAAAAAGTTAGGAAAAGTTTAAGTTCTTATTTACTTGCAAACATGACAGAATTTGGAAAATCAGATCTTTTAGATTATAAAGAGTTGGAAAATTTGGGCTATAATATCGTTATTTATCCCGTTACAACTCAAAGATTGGCAATGAAAAGTGTGGAGGAAGGTTTGAAAAAAATTTTTGAAGAAGGGCATCAAAAAAACCTTATTGATAAAATGCAAACTAGAAGTAGATTGTATGACTTGGTAGATTATGAAAAATACAATGCTCTCGATAAAAAGATATATAATTTTAGCACGGATGGACACGATTAATGACCGACGATATTAAAAAAGGATTACTTGGAATTGTAGTTGATGAAACTGAAGTTTCAAAGGTGATGCCAGAAATAAATTCTCTTACTTATAGAGGATATGCTGCGCAAGATCTTTGTGCAAAATGTAAGTTTGAAGAAGTTGCGTATCTTATTTTAAATGGAGAGCTACCTTCTGAAAAACAATTAAAAAATTTTGAAAAAGTTGAGAGAAAAGAGCGAAACCTATCAAAGACATTATTAGAAAGTATTAAGAATTTTCCGAAAAAATCGCATCCTATGGATGTAGCTAGAACAGCAGTAAGTATAATGGGGCTAGAAGATAAAGAGACAAAAGATAATTCTCCAGAAGCAAACTTGAGAAAGGTGATGCGAATTTTTGCAAAAACACCTGTTGCTTTAGCAGCCTTCTATAGAATTAGAAAAGGAAAGAAAATTATTAAACCAAAAAGTAATTTGTCTTTCTCGGAAAACTTTTTTTATATGTGTTTTGGAAAAGTTCCTGAAAAAGAAATTGTAAAGGCTTTTGATGTATCTCTTATATTATATGCTGAACATAGTTTTAATGTTTCTACGTTTACTGCAAGAACGATCACAAGCAGCTTGTCAGATATTCATGGTGCAATTACTGGTGCTATTGCAAGTTTAAAAGGACCATTGCATGGTGGTGCAAATGAAGAAGTAATGCATATGATGAATAAAATTAAAAAACCTGAAAACGCATTGAATTGGATTAACAATGCTTTAGATCAAAAAGCTGTTGTCATGGGTTTCGGTCATAGAGTTTATAAAAGTGGTGACTCAAGAGTGCCTACCATGAGAGAATATTTTTCAAAAGTTGCAAAAGTTAAAAAAGATAAAAAGTTTGAAAAAATTTATGACATTGTTGAAAAGGTAATGATTGAAAGAAAAAATATTCATCCAAACGTAGATTATCCTACTGGACCTACTTATCACTTAATGGGATTTGATACAGACTTCTTTACGCCAATTTTTGTAATCTCTAGAATAACTGGATGGTCTGCACACATTCTCGAACAGCATGCAGCAAATAAATTGATAAGACCATTAGCTAGCTACAAGGGTAGCAGCTATCGAAAAGTTGTTCCACTTAATCAAAGATAACTTAATTAAATTATTACTTAGATTACGAAAAGGCTTCTGTCCAATTACCTTGTGTAGATGCTTTTGAATACTCTGTTGCCCTTCCTTCAAAGAAGTTCATGTGCTCAACAGCATTCAACATAGTATCAAGCCAAGTTAGAGGATTTTTTTCTACATCATAAATTGGCTCAAGACCTAACTGAACTAATCTTCTGTTTCCAATAAATCTAATATAGTCCTTAACCTCTTGAGCTGTAAGACCTTTCATTGGCCCCATTTCAAAAGCTAAATCAATAAATGCATCTTCATGCTCTACAATTGTTCTACATGCATCATAAATTTCTTTTTTAAGTTTCGGTGTCCAGATTTCAGGATTTTCTTTTATAAACTCTTTAAAAATTCTGATCATTGAATTACAGTGAAGAGTTTCATCTCTTACTGACCACGTAACTATCTGTCCCATGCCCTTAAGTTTATTGTGTCTTGGGAAGTTTAACAAAATTGCAAAACTTGCAAATAATTGTAATCCTTCTGTAAAAGCACTAAATACAGCAACAGTTTTTGCAATGTCTTCTTTCGAATTTACATTAAAACCTTGCATGTAATCGTACTTATCTTTCATTTCTTTATACTTCATGAAAGCTGAATACTCAGACTCGGGCATTCCTATTGTATCTAATAAATGTGAGTAAGCAGCTACGTGAACTGTTTCCATTGCAGCAAAAGCTGTCATCATCATTAAAACTTCTGTTGGTTTAAATACTGTTGTGTAGTGTCTTAAATAACAGTTATTAACTTCAACATCTGCTTGAGTAAAAAATCTAAAAATTTGTGTTACTAAATTTTTTTCTGGTTCTGATAAGTTTTTTTGCCAATCTCTAACATCATCTCCTAATGGCACCTCTTCTGGTAACCAATGTATTCTTTGTTGTGTTAGCCAGGCATCATAACACCATGGATATCTAAATGGTTTATAAACAGGATTTTCTACTAATAATCCCATTTTTTTTGGTTGAATGATTTTTCCTTTTTCCTCTTTTTTTACTACTGACATGATAGACACTCCTCGTATTTGTTTTCGTCGTTTTCTTGTTGTTTTGATTTATAAACATTCGCAGTAATGTCAGTTGATTTTGCATCATTAACATTTTCTGCTCTTTGTATTGATTTAGACCTGCAATAATAAAGACTCTTCAATCCTTTTTTCCAAGCTTGGAAATGAATTTGATGAAGATCTCTTTTATGAACATCTGCAGGTAAAAATAAGTTAATAGATTGTGCTTGTGAGATATGTGGAGTTCTATCTGCACTTAAATCAACAAGCCATCTTTGATCTAATTCAAAAGCTGTTTTGAAAACATCTTTTTCTTCTTGAGTTAAAAAATCTAAATGTGATACAGATCCTTGATTAGTCGTGATCGTCGACCATGTTTCATCCGTATCCTTTCCATGTTTTTCTAATAATTTTCTTAAGTATTTATTTCTAACATTGAAAGATCCTGAAAGAGTTTTGTGGGTATAGCTATTTGCTGCAATTGGCTCAACTCCTGGGGAAGTTCCACCACAAATAATCGAAATAGAAGCTGTTGGAGCAATTGCAGTTTTATTTGAAAATCTCTCTTTAAAACCGTATTCCGCTGCATCAGGACATGCTCCTCTTTCTTCAGCTAAATCTTTTGATGATTTGTCAACTTTCTTTTGAATATTTTCAAAAATCTTTTTGTTCCAAACTTTGCTCATTACCGACTCAAGAGGTATCATTTTTTTCTGATAATATGAGTGAAGTCCCATAACACCTAAACCAACACTTCTTTCTTTTGCTGCTGAGTATGTTGCATCACTAAATTCTTCTGGTGCATTGTTAATAAAGTCAGTCAAGACATTGTCTAAAAATCTCATCACATCATCTATAAAACTTTCATCATCTTTCCACTCATCATATTTTTCGATATTTAATGAAGACAAACAACAAACAGCAGTTCTGTCTCTACCCTCTTTATCAATACCTGTTGGAAGAGTAATCTCACTACATAAGTTAGATGTTTTGACTGTTAAGCCGGCTAACTTATGATGTTGAGGTATTTGTCTATTAACTGTATCAATAAAAATTATGTAAGGCTCACCTGTTTCAACTCTTGCAGTTAATAATCTGATCCATAAATTTCTCGCTGAAACAGTTGATTGTACAGATCCATTTTTTGGACTCTTAAGTGCCCATTGTTCATCAAGTTCAACTGCTCTCATGAAAGCATCTGAAACAAGAACACCATGATGCAGATTAAGAGCTTTTCTATTTGGATCTCCACCTGTAGGTCTTCTCATTTCAATAAATTCTTCAATCTCTGGATGGTCAATAGGTAAATAACAAGCAGCAGATCCTCTTCTTAAAGAACCTTGACTAATTGCCATTGTTAAAGAGTCCATAACTTTTATAAAAGGAATTATTCCAGAAGTTTTTCCAACTCTTCCAATTTTTTCACCAATAGATCTTAGATTGCCCCAGTAACTTCCAATACCGCCACCTCTTGCAGCTAACCAAACATTTTCACTCCAGAGACCCAAGATACCATTTAAACTATCACTCGCTTCATTTAAGAAACATGATATTGGTAAACCTCTTGTAGTTCCTCCATTAGACAGAACTGGTGTTGCAGGCATGAACCAAAGATTACTAATATAATTGTACAGTCTTTGTGCGTGTAAATTATCATCGGCATAATGACTTGCTACTCTTGCAAACAAGTCTTGGAAAGACTCGTTCTCTCCTAAATATCTGTCGCTAAGTGTTGCTTTTCCGAAATCTGTTAGATTTTCATCTCTACTTCTATCAATCTTTATTGTGATACCTCTAGAGTTTTGAAATAGCTCTGTGTTGTTGTTTAAAGAGAATAAATCTGGACCTTTTGTCTTAGTCTTCTGATCAACCTGAGGTTTAAATTCAGAGACAGCTTTCTTTATTGCCTGAGACAAGACTTTGTTCATTATACTCCCTTTTTAACACTATTTATTAGTAAAACAACTATATGTTGTGTGCAGATTTCTTAAATACACTATATAAATTAAAAATCAACAGAACATTTATAGAACATAAAAAAAATAGTTCAATAAAAAAATCAAAAAAATGTACATATATCAACATGGAAGTGGAAAAAAAAATCGACCCATTCGGATTTAGGGAATATGACGCAAGGTGGCTATACCCAAAAAGCATCAACTCGAAGGGAATCGAGGCAGTAGGAAAAGGATTCGGGACCCAAGTTATTAACACTGAAAAAAATCCAACTGTAATCGTAGGTAACGACTACAGATCCTATAGCGAAGAGGTTAAAAATAATTTTGTAAAAGGACTTTTATCAACTGGCTGTAATGTAAAAGATATAGGTCTATGTTTATCACCTACAGTTTATTTTTCCCAATTTAAAATAAAATCGAATGCAGTAGCAATGATAACTGCAAGCCACAACGAAAATGGTTGGACAGGAATAAAGATGGGAATTGAGAAAGGTTTAACTCATTGCAAAGATGAAATGTCTGAACTTAAATCAATTGTAATGAATGAAACTTTTAAACAAGGTTCAGGTAAATACGAAAAAGTAGAAAATTTTAATAGAGTATACATTGATGAATTATCGAAAAATAAGATAAAGAAAAAATTAAAAGTTGTAGCTGCTTGCGGGAATGGAACTGCAGGAATATTTGCACCAGAGATCCTAAGGAATATTGGGTGTGAAGTAATAGAACTTGATTGTAATTTAGACTATAATTTTCCAAGATATAACCCAAACCCAGAAGATATGAAAATGTTACATGAAATTTCAAAATGCGTAAAAGAAAATAATGCAGACGTAGGTTTTGGATTTGATGGTGATGGAGATAGGGTTGGAGTTATAGATAATAAAGGTAATGAAATATTTGCGGACAAAATCGGTTTGTTAATTGCTAGAAATATTTCAGAATTGCATCCTAATAATAAATTTATCGTAGATGTAAAATCTACAGGATTATTTAGCAAAGATGAAATTTTAAAAAAAAATAATTGCAAAACTCTTTATTGGAAAACAGGACATTCGTATATAAAAAGAAAAGTGAAAGAAGATAATGCAATAGCTGGATTTGAAAAAAGTGGTCACTTTTTTTTTAATAAACCTCTAGGATTTGGTTTTGACGATGGTATTAATTCGGCAATTCAAATTTGTCATTTGGTAGATAATCAAAATAAAAAATTAGATGTTTTGATAAATCATTTACCAAAAACTTTTCAGAGCCCAACTATGGGACCATTTTGTAAAGATGAAGAAAAATATAAAGTTATAGATGAAATTATTGCTAATATAAAAAATCTTCGAACTGAAAAGAAAAAAATATGTAATCAAGAAATTACCGACATACTTACGGTTAACGGTGTCAGATTTACTCTTGCTGATGGATCTTGGGGCCTTGTAAGAGCATCTTCGAACAAACCTTCGCTTGTTGTGGTAACAGAAAGTCCTGTGTCGGAACAAATTAAAACTGATATCTTTAGATTTATAGATGATTTACTTCAAAAAACAGGGAAGATTGGTGAGTACGATCAAAAGATTTAGATTAAACTTTATTTCCTTTAATTAAAAAATAAAAGCCACCAATAAAAAGAAAAATTTGCTCACTGGTGAATAATTTTTGGGTGATAAACCAATCTGGATGAGCGATTATAAAAATATTTGTCATGATTATAACAATTACAAGGCCTGCAAATCTTGTAAGCGTGTCTCCTATAGGATTTTTTAAAAAACCACTTACAATTAAAATAACTCCTGATAAGAGCTCACTTAATGCAACAAAAGAAGCTAACACAGGAGATAAACCAAAATACTCAACTAAACCAGCTGGTGGCAAAGGAAATTTTGCATAACCGTGAATAATAAAAGCAATACCAATTCCAAATCTTAATAGATGAGATGCAATAGCTTCAAAATTCAATAAAAAGTTTTTTGCTTTAGAAATCATAATTAAATCTTAAATATTTTGTATTGTAGTTCAAGAGAAGTTTTCTAATTATCACCATCAAATATTAAAATATCTATAAAGAAATATAGTAGCCATAACGTATAAAAATATTCCAAAAAGCACCTGAACTTTTGCTTTTTCAAGTCTATGTACTGTATTTGCACCAATTCTGGCCATATAAGTAGTTATTGGAACGAATATGAAAAAGGCTGGAATATTAACAAAACCGATACTCAATGGGATATCAACCTCTTTATAAAGACCAGATATAAAAAAACCAACTGCACCAAATAATGAAATTATAAATCCGATTACTGCCGCACTTCCTATTGCTCGATTAATAGTGTACCCAAAATATCTTAAAACAGGAACATTTATCATTGCCCCCGTAATCCCCATTGGAGCAGAAATTAAACCAGAAATAAATCCAAACGTTAAACGAGGTAATAGATTAAATGACGGCAGGGCACTTTTATTATTATTTTTAACAAGTAGTAAATAGGCTCCTAGGATATAAACCATAATAGCAAAAAATAAAACTAAGGATTTTGTGTTCATTTTGGATGCAATTATAGTTCCACTCACTACACCAATAATAACGAATACTCCAAAAGATTTAATTATACTCATATCCACGGCGTTGTGTTTTTTGTGGGTTAAGACTGAGGAAAACGACGTTAAGATTGTTATTGTAAATGCAGTTCCAACTGTTAAGTGCATTAAATATTCTTTATCTATTCCGTATAATTCAAAGATAAAAAATAAAAAAGGTACAGAAATTAATCCACCACCAATTCCAAATAGTCCTGCAAAAAAACCTACAGGGATAGCAGCGGCTATCATCAAGAAAATTATGAGTAAATATTCGTTTAAGATTGTTTCTATCACTTTTGTAAAATTAATTGATACTTAGATATTCTAAAAATGATCTAATTGATACCAAAATTAAAAAAGTTCCAAATATTTTGCTAAGTATTTTTTTGTCTATTTTATACACTGCTTTAGCGCCTAGTCTAGCCATTATCATAGTTACAGGTACAAAAACAATGAAGCCTAGTAAATTTATATAACCCAGACTGAACGGTGTATTTACATTGTCTATGATCTTGCCGCCTGTAATCATTGTAATAGTTCCAGCAACAGCAATAAGAAAACCTACAGCTGCTGCTGTCCCAATTGATTTTCTAATATCGTAACCAAATGTTCTCATGAATGGAACCATCAGTGATCCTCCTCCAATACCTAAAGGTATAGATATAAATCCAATTATTATCCCAGAAATATTTTTAACCAAATTTGATATTTGTTTTGGATTATCAACTAATTTTTCTCTCAAAAAAATAAAAAAAAGTCCAACCATAAATGCAAATATAGAAAAAAATAATACAAGCGCAGGTGTTTTTAAATTAACTGCTAAGAAAGTTCCAAAAAAAACTCCAATTAAAATAAAAATTCCAAAAGATTTTACCATTTTAAAATCTACTGCATCATGTTCTCTATGTGTTAAAGTAGATATAATTGAAGTTGGAATTATTATTGCTAAAGATGTACCAACGGCTAAATGCATCCTTGTTACAATGTCAAAGTCTAAAACTGTAAACGCGTAGTAAAGTGCGGGAACCATAATTATGCCACCACCTACTCCAAGTAAACCAGCCATAAATCCTGCAACTGCCGCAGCAATAGCTAAAACAGTTAAAAGATAAAAAATTTCATTGATATTTAAATTTTCCATTAAGAATTTAATTGATTTGCTTTCTCATTATTTTGCACAATAGTCATTATGTGTTTAGCTTTTTGAAAATCTGAGTCTCTAGCCATCATATTGTCACTTAAATATCTTTTCCAATCTTTAGAGCCAGGTTGACCATGATACAGCCCCACTGTGTGTCGCATTATATGATTTACTTTTGTACCAAGTTTTACTTCTTCCTCTAAATAATTAATAATTTCTTTTGCAATTTGTTCTCTTGATGGCACTTCATTTGTATTAAATATTTCTTTCTCAATATCAGTCAAAAAGTAAGGATTTTGATAAATTGCTCTTCCAATCATCACGCCATCACAATGTTCTAAATGTTTTTTAATTTCTTTAGTTTGTGAGATACCTCCATTAATTATTATTTCAAGGTCTGAATTTGCTTTCTTAATTTCGTATACCATTTCATAATTAAGCTTTGGTATATTTAAATTTTGTTTAGGAGTAAGACCTTTTAATAAAGCCTTTCTTGCATGAAGTATGATTGTTTTACACCCAGATTGTTTTATTTTGTTAATGAAATTATTTAAATATTCAAAGTCCTCAATTTCATCAACTCCTATCCTAGTTTTAGCTGTAACTGGAATTTTGCATGAATTGACCATGTTATTAATACATTCTGCAACTAAATCAGGCTCTTTCATTAAACACGCTCCAAAAGAATTTTTTTGTACCTTTTTACTTGGACAACCTAAATTAATATTAATTTCATCATAACCAAATTGTTCTGCTAGTTTGGCAACTTCTGCTAGCTCATTTTTGTCTGAGCCTCCTACTTGAAGAGCAACAGGCTTCTCTTCTTCTCTAAAACCAAGTATTCTTTTTCTATCACCATGAATTGCTGATTTCGTTGCAACCATCTCAGAGTACAGCATTACATTTTTGCTTATAAGTCTTAAGAAATATCTATCATGCCTATCAGTGCAATCCATCATTGGTGCAACAGATATTTTTCTATTGATTTTTTTGTTTTTAAAATCCAATTGGTTTACCCATTAATTTGTCAGGTAACCAAGTTACTATTTCTGGGAAAATACACAATATTATTATACAGATAACCATCATAACCATAAAAGGAATAGAGCCTTTTAATATTTCAGAAAGACTCACGTCTGGAGTAATTCCTTTTATAATATATAAGTTTAATCCAACGGGTGGTGTAATCAATCCAATCTCCATATTTATCGTAAAGACGATTGCGAACCAATAAGGATCAAAGCCAAACTGAGTAATAATTGGCAGTAATATTGCAGATGTCATAACTATAACTGCAACAGGTGGTAAAAAGAAACCAGCAATCAACAAAAATATATTAATATAGAAAAATAAGACCCATTTATTTAATCCCATCTCTACAATGGTTTGAGCAATTGATTGTGTTACATAAAGAGTAGATAAGCTAAAAGCGAATATATAAGAACCTGCAATGATAAACATTATCATTACGCTTTCTTTCATAGATACTTTAACGATATCCCATATTTTTTTCGGTTGATAAATTTTGTAAACAATTGCAATCATGACAAATACAAGAAATGCACCTACTCCAGATGCTTCTGAAGGAGTTGCTACTCCACCGTATAGAACATATAAAACTCCAACCACTATTAATAAAAATGGAAGAACTCTTGGGATGACTTCTAATTTTTCTTTGAGTGTAGGGGGTGTTCTATTTCTTAAAATTTCTGCAGATTGCTTGTCAATAAAGTAAGAGTAGATGTAAGCCCATAACATAAATAATCCAGCTAGAAGTAAACCAGGTATGACACCGCATAAAAATAATCTTCCAATTGAAGTACCAGTTGCTAATCCATAAACAATTAAAACAATACTGGGCGGTATTAAAACACCTAAAGTTCCCCCTGCCGCTATACATCCTGTTGCTAATCTTGCTGAGTATCCTCTTTTTCGCATTTCTGGAATACCCATCGTTCCTATTGCTGCACATGTTGCAGGACTTGATCCACTTAAGGCTGCAAAGATAGAGCATGCTCCAATATTAGAAACAACAAGACCACCAGGCAACCTCCATAGCCATCTGTCTAAACCTGTGTACAAATCTTTACCAGCTGGTGAATTCGCAACAGCCATACCCATTAAAATAAACATTGGTATAGACAACAAGACAAAAGAATTTAAACCTGCGTAAAATGTTTCAGCGAAAACATTTAAAATTGAAAAACCTTCAGCGATAACTAAAAAGACAACTGAAATAAAGCATAAGCCAAAAGCTATTGGTATCCCTGAAAATAACATTACAACAGTTACTATTCCAACTACTAAACCTAATAATAAAGGATCCATTACTCAAACTCCTTTAATTTTCTTATGTGCAAGATCAATTCAGATATATATGACAATGTCATAAGAATTGCGCCGATAAGCATTGATGAATAGGGTATCCAGAGTGGAGGACCCCATACTGTTCCTGTATTGTAATTCTTTATAAATGCTTCGTAAGTAATTTCATAACTTACGTAAAATAAAATTAGAAAAAAAATTAAACAAAGACTGTCAGTAAAAATTTTAAGTTTAGTGACATTCTTTTCACTTAAAAAAGTATATAGATACTCCATATTAACGTGACCTTTTTCACTTAAAACATATGCCGCGCCTATAAATGTAGAAGCAACCAATAACATTGTGACAAGCTCTGTTTGCCAGGTGATTGCGTTCTTAAATAAATATCTCTCGAAGACTAATTCTGTAATGATAACGATAGAAAGAAAAAGACAGCCAGCTGCAAAAATTCCGCAAGCTTTAGCTAGCCAGTTTGTTAATTTAATAAATTTATCAGTCATGAAAAATACCCCTGCCGATATAGCAGGGGTATAATTTTAATTTAATTATTTTACAGCAAGAGCCATATCGATCAATTTTTGACCGTTAGGCACTTTTTCTGCAAAGTTTTTGTATGAAGATTTTTTAGCAATAGCTAACCAAGCATCAAAGTCTGATTTCGACATGTAAGACAACTTCACACCAGCTTTTTTGTAAGCTTTTTCCATTGTCGTATCTAAACCAGCAGCTTCTTTAGTCATATACTTCTCTGCTTTTTTTCCAGCTTTCATTAAAGCTTTTTGTTGTTTGCTATCTAAAGCATCAAAAGATTTTTTTGACATCAAAATTGGCTCATACATAAACCATAGACCAAAATCTCCTGGAGGTGTTGCACATTTTACTTGCTCATAGATTCTGTATGAAACAAAACTTCCTGAACTAGTATTAGCACCATCTAATACACCTGTTTGCAAACCATTATAGATTTCAGAAGATGGCATTGATTGAATACCTGCTCCCGCTGCTTCTAACATTTGGTTAAATGCTTTACCTGCAGCTCTAAACGTTTGACCTTTTACAGATGCTGGATTTGAAATACAATTTTTCTTTGAAACAAATCCACCTGCAAGCCAAGCATCAGACAAAACAACTACTCCAGCATCATTGATGATTTTTTTAATTTCTGTCATCATTGGAGACGCATTAACTCTTAATGCATGTTTATGGTTTTTAACCATTCCTGGCATTAAAGTAATGTCAAACTCTGGATGGAACTTAGCAGCATATGCTAATGGGAAAGCTGAAATATCCAGCTGACCTGTTGTCATCGGTTTCCATTGCTCTTTTGGTTTGTAAAGTGATTTTGCAGGGTAAATTCTTATATCTACTCCTACATTAGCTTTTTTCATTTCATCAGCAATAATTTGAACCATTTCGTGTCTTACATCGAAAGACCCGTCAGCTCTTGGCGTACCTGGCCATTGGTGACTAGCTTTTAAAGTTACTGCAAAAGCTGATCCAATAGTTGTAGTTACGAAAACTAATGAAAGAAAATATAAAGATATTTTTTTTAACATTATTATTCCTCTCTATTATTATTTTATTGATGTATTAAATGTAACTTCTTGATAAGAGTCAATATGCTTTAAAATACAATTGACGCTAATTATGAATGGACCCTTAAAAGATATATTAGTTTTAGACCTAACTCGAGTTCTGGTTGGTCCTTATTGCACAATGATATTATCAGATTTGGGTGCAAGAGTAATTAAAGTTGAAGCACCTGAAATTGGAGATGACTCTAGAAAATTTGGACCTTTCATTGATGACCAGTCTGCATACTTTATGTCCCTTAATAGAGGAAAAGAAAGTATAGCTCTAAATTTAAAAAATTCAGAAGATAAAAAAATATTTGAACAAATACTTAAAAAAGCAGATGTGTTAGTTGAAAATTTTAAACCTGGAACATTAGAAAAATGGGGATTTGGTTGGAAAGATTTATGTAAGAAATATCCAAAATTAATTTATGCTTCTGCATCTGGTTTTGGTCAGACAGGTCCATTAAGAGAATTACCTGCATACGATATGGTTGTTCAAGGAATGGGTGGACTAATGAGTGTAACTGGTCAACCAAATTCTGAACCTACAAGAGTCGGAACATCAATTGGTGATATCACTGCTGGTTTGTTTACAGCGATAGGTGTTAATGCAGCACTATATGACAGGAAGAAAACAGGTAAAGGAACTTACATAGATGTTTCGATGCTTGACTGCCAAATTGCAATTTTGGAAAATGCAATTGCAAGATACTTGGCAAAGAATGAAATACCTAAACCAATGGGATCACGTCATCCATCAATAGCGCCTTTTGAAGCTTTTAAAACAAAAGATAGTCACATCATTATAGCGGCGGGTAACGACAAGCTTTTTGAAAAACTTTGCCAAGTTTTAAATATCAACAATATTTTAAAAGATGAAAAATTTAAAACAAATTCATCTAGAGCTCAAAATATGGATGAACTAAAGAAGATTTTAGAAAAAGAACTTTTAACTAAAAATACAAGCGATTGGGTTTCATTGATGGAAAAAGAAAAAATTCCTTGTGGTCCAATCTTTAATATTAAACAAGCTGTTGAAAATCCTCAAATTAAATCAAGAAACATGATTGTGAATTCATATCATAAGAAAATTGGTGAATTTAAAACTGCTGGTAATCCAATAAAAATGTCTAACTATAAAGATGAAGAAAAAAGAGGTGATATTCCAGATTTAGATGAACATAGAGAAAAAATTATTAAAGAATTTTGTAATTAATTTTTTCTATCTCTCGAGACATTTTAAGTAATACTTTTTTTTTATTTAACTTGTCCGTTCTTATCAAAATGGCATCTCTCATTTTTTTTAATGGTGAATGTTTTCTTTTTTTATCAAGTTTAGTTCTGATACTTAAACTTTTTTTAACCTCTTTAAGTGGAACTTTTTTCTTAAGATCTTTCCATCTTCTAATAGAAGCTTCATTTAAATTACAAGTAAAATAAAAAGCCAAGTCGTAACGGGGATTTTTTTTAAGGATAGTGCTAGCTATGTCTCTACCCTCAACACATATTCTTTTATTTTTTTGAATAATCTTTTTTTGAAATTTTTTCATTATTTCCCTTACGTCTTTATTTTTGGCCAAATAACCAACATGATTACTAATTTCCTGTGAGTGAAGAGATTGCTTTTTTATTTTATTGTAAGAGATGTTTTTAAATTTCTTCTTTAAAAAAGGAACTACTTTTTTAGGCTTATGCTTAATGATAATTTTACTTGCATATCTGTATAATAGTCCAGAATTTATAAGAAAAAGTTTATATTTTTTTGAAACTAATTTTGCACCTGTGCTTTTACCGCTAGCAGCTTCTCCGTCACATGCAATTCTTAAAGACTTATTCATTAAAACTATGTTTAATTAAATAACTTATTTTGATTATGATTGAAATATTATTGTTCTGAATTTTCTGAGTTATCAGCGTCCTGCTGATCGTTTTCAGCTATTTCATCAAGAGAAACTTCGTTACTTTCCTCTACTCCGCCCTCTTCAGTTGGAGCATCATTTGATTGAGGTGCATCAGCATTTTGTAGTTCTGCTAAATCTTCTTTTGAAACTTGAATTTTTTCAGGAACTTTTCTTGCTCTTTTAGAAGGTAAAATAGGCGTTCCACTTTTTGAGATTTCGCCTTTGTATAAGTTTTCAAAATCATCTCCTATATCTTCGTCTTCTTCGCTTAAGTCATCAACTTGCTCAATATGTTTTCTAAGTTTGTAAACAGCACTATCTGTTAACTCACTTGTTTTAACATTTTCATTTGCAATTTCTCTAAGTGCAATAACAGTATTTTTATCGTTATCTCTCTCTACACTTGGTTCAATTCCAGAATTTAATTGAGTAGCTCTTTCCTTTGCGACTAAAACTAATTCATAAGGGCTGTCTACTTTATCTATACAATCTTCTACAGTTACTCTAGCCATGCGGAGTATTTATACTCTGAGGTCTATAAAATCAAGGTGTTTTTATAAAATCGTAGGATTGAGTTTGTTTTTAATTAAAAACAGTAAAATTAATGAAATTAAAATATAGCCTCCAGAAATCATAGATATTTGCTCTATAGAAAAGTCAAAGTCTATCATTAGTCCAAAAAAAGCAGTTCCAAACGCAGTTGAAAATACCATTAATGCAGTAGTTAGTGCTTTGATAGATCCTATAAACTTAACACCATATAATTCAGCCCACGTTGATGATCCTAAAACGTTAGCAAAACCATTTGATACACCGATAAGGCCTAAAAAAAAGAATGAGGAAACTGGTGATTGAAAGTAAATTAAAATCAATAAAGAAATCAAAAAAGGGATATTCATATATATAAGTAGTTTTCTACTTGTAAATTTATCAATTAAATACCCTGCTACGAATAAAGTTAATACTGATGCAATTGAATAAACCATAAATGATTGAGCGATAGTATATTCACCCCAGTTTTTTGCAGACAAAATAAATGATTGATAGACAAATATTCCTGTTGCTATCCAGGGCATCGCTAGCATATTTAAAGCAATAATAATAAATCTATAATCTTTAATAACCTCAGATCTTTTCCATTGTTTTATATTTTCTTTAATAACTTCATTACCATCTTCCCTCGATGAAAGTTTAACCTCTTTCACTAAAAAGTAAGATACCATAGGGAGAAATAAAATTATGGCAACTGAAATAATGATCCATATACTTCTCCAATCCATTATTGTAAGAGCATAAATTATTGTAACTGGCATTAAAAATTCTGCAGTAGATAAACCAAACCACCCAGTACTTAGTGCTTTACCCCGAGTGTTAGTAAAGTATCTAGATATTGTAGTAGAGGCAGTGTGAGACATCATTCCTTGGCCAGAAAATCTCATTAACAATATTGCAACAAAAAGAAATGTAATTGAATTAATTTTTGAGAAAGTAAATGTTGAAATTGCAAGTAATGATATAACAAAAAAAGAAAATTTTAAGACATTAAAGTCATCAATTTTTTTTCCAACCCAAATTAAAATTATACTACTTAATAAAGTTGCTGATGCATAGATTGAGCCAAATTGTCCATGAGTAATATTTAAATCATTTCTTATACTTTCATTGAACAATCCTAAAAAAAAACTCTGTCCAAAGCTTGAAAAAAATGTAAATATAAATCCAAATATAATTACTTTAATACTTAAATTTTTTAACATTAAATTATGTCTTGTAACGTTGCTTTCATTGGTCTTGGTGTAATGGGATATCCCATGGCTGGTTATATATCAAAAGGTGGGCACAATGTAACTGTTTATAATAGAACAGGAGCTAAAGCTGATAAATGGATAGAAGAATTCAAAGGAAAAAAAGCTGACACACCTAAAGATGCTGCAAAAGATGCTGATTATGTTTTTACATGTGTAGGAAACGATAACGATTTGAGAGAAGTTACATTTGGAGAAAATGGAATATTTAAATCAATTAAAAAAGGAGCAGTATATATTGATAACACAACTGCTTCAGCAACAATAGCAAGAGAAATTTATTCTCACGCAAAAAAAAATGGTTTTGGTTTTTTAGATGCTCCCGTATCTGGTGGTCAAGCAGGTGCTGAGAACGGTGCTTTAACTGTAATGGTTGGTGGAGATCAAGAGGACTTTGATAAAGCATTAGATAAAATTGATTGCTACAGTAAAAAAGTAAAGTTGTTAGGTAAATCTGGTTCAGGTCAATTGGCAAAGATGGTGAATCAAATTTGTATTGCAGGGTTAGTGCAAGGATTATCAGAAGCAATTAACTTTGGTCAAAAAGCAGGATTAAACATGGAAGATGTTATCGAGGTTATTTCAAAAGGTGCTGCTCAGTCTTGGCAAATGGAGAACCGTTATAAAACTATGTTAGAAGATAAATTCGATTTTGGATTTGCTGTAGATTGGATGAGAAAAGATTTAAAGATTGCAATGGAAGAAGCAAAGAATAATGGATCGCTATTACCAATCACAGAAATAATTGATAAGTATTATGCTGAAGTTCAAGACATGGGTGGTAAGAGATGGGATACTTCAAGCTTAATAAAAAGATTTAGAAAGTAAAAGTATGCAGCCTGCGTACTATGAAGACTTTAATGAAATAAAAAAGAAAATCTGGTCAATGCTAGATGATGCAGTAACGAATAGAAGTTCTCAATTTAGAATTCCAACTTTTATATGTGGTCATAATAACGATATTGATGGGAGAATTGTTGTTTTAAGAAAAGCAGATCAACAAAATAATCTAGTTCAATTTCATAGCGATATAAGATCAGATAAAATAGAATTTCTTAAAAATAATCCCAATGCAGCACTTTTGTTTTATGATAAAGACGAAAAAATTCAGGTTCGGCTTAAAGTAAACTGTGTTATTAATCATAAAAACGACATTACAAAAATTTCTTGGGAAAAAACTCAACATATAAGCCGTAAATGTTATTTGGTTGATAACGGTCCAGGAACAGAGTCTGATGTTCCAACATCAGGATTAAAACCCGAGTTAGATAATTTTGACTATACAAAAGAACAAAGTGAAGAAGGTTATAAAAATTTCACTGTTATTCAGTGTAAAATAAAGACTATTGAGTGGTTATATCTTGCAGCTAAAGGCCATCGAAGGGCAAAGTTTGATTTGGAAAGCAATAAAGATACTTGGTTAATACCCTAAAAACAAAATCTTTAAATACCGGGACTATACAAAATAACTAGGTTGCATTCAATTTATATATTTGTCTTTTTAGAAAATAAATTAATTGATTAAAAATTTTATTATGTAAAAATTTAATAAAGGAGGTTTAAACTATGAAATTACCACCAGATACTTAGCTGGTGAGATTAAAATCAAATAAAACTAAAAATAAAATCCATTATATGGATTTAGCCAAAGGGCATAATTAAGGGGAGCTCTTACGGCACAACCTAAGAGCGACCCCCTTCTAAACTAAAAAATACTTTTAGAATATTTTTTCCAATTATCTTGATAATGTTTAGTATTTTCAAAAACTGCTTTTTTTTCGTCTTCAGTCACTTGTCTAATAATTTTTCCTGGAGATCCTACAACTAGAGAATTATCTGGTATCTCTTTATTTTCTGTAATCAAAGCTTTGGCACCTATAATACAATTTTTTCCTATCTTTGCTTTGTTAAGGATTACTGCACCTATCCCAATTAAACTATTGTCACCAACTGTGCATCCATGGAGCATCACTAAATGTCCAATAGTTACATTTTTTCCAACTTTTAAAGGACAACCTGGATCAGTGTGTAATACACAACCATCCTGAACGTTTGAGCCCTCACCTATATGAATATTTTCAATGTCACCTCTTAAGGTTGCATTAAACCAAACACTTGTATTTTTATCTAATGTTACATCTCCAATAATAACAGCATTAGGAGCTACCCAATTTTCGCCAGAGTTTTTTGGTTTTTTATTTTCCAAATCGTAAAACATAATTTATATATTCTAACATGGCACTTTTAAAAACTCCAATATGTGATTTTGGTCTGAATGCAATAGATTTTAAGCTTAAATCAATTAATGGGGAATTATTAACATTGAATGATGTCAAAGGCGATAATGGGACTTTGATAATGTTTATTTGTAATCATTGTCCTTATGTGAAAGCTATAATAAGAGAACTTGCAGATGATTGTACAAAACTTAAAGAAAATGGCATTAACTCAGTTGCGATAATGTCAAATGATACCAAAAACTATCCAGAAGACTCTTTTGAAAACATGAAAAAGTTTTCTGATAGATATAAATTTTCATTTCCATATTTAATTGATGAAACTCAAGAAATTGCAAAAAAATATGATGCAGTTTGCACTCCAGACTTTTTTGGATACAACAAAAACCTTGAGCTCAATTACAGAGGAAGAATAAGAGAACTAAATGATTTAAAGCCTGTTGGTTCAGGTGACAGTGAGTTGCTTAAATCAATGAAGCTAATTGCTCAAACCCAACAAGGTCCGAAAGAACAATATCCTAGTATGGGATGCAGTATAAAATGGTTTAAATAATGAATTTAATTATCACAAGAAATTTTCCACCTGATGTTGGGGGTATGCAAAATCTTATGTTTGGCCTTACAAAATCACTGTCGGAACATATGATGGTTAAAGTATTTGCTGATGAACATTATCAGCAGGAAAAATTTGATGAAGATTTATCATTTTCAATTGAAAGAGTCGGAGGGCCAAAAATCTTTAGAAAATTTAGAAAAGCTTCATTAATTAATAATTACTTGCAGAAAAATACTAAAGTAAAAAATATCATCTCTGATCATTGGAAAAGTTTAGAAAATATAAATACCAAAATAAGAAAAACATGCCTAATTCACTCTAAAGAGATAAATCATAAAAAAGATTCTTTTCTTAATAAACGAGTTGTTAGAGTGTTAAACAACTGCGATCATATCATTGCAAATTCAAACTTCACAAAAAACCTAGGTATTGAAATAGGTGTTAATGAGGAAAAAATCAAAGTTATTAACCCAGGTGTATTTCCAAGAGAAGAAGTAAATCCAAAAATAGATGAAAAAATATTAAAGAAACTTGAAGGAAAAGAGCCAAGACTAATTACTGTTGCTAGATTTGATAAAAGAAAAAATCATGAAAAAATAATTATGTCTTTGAGAAATTTGAAAGAAATTTACCCAAACATAATTTATATTTGCATAGGTCAAGGAGATACTTTGGAGTCTCAGAAAAAACTTATTAAAGAATTAAAACTTGAAAGTAATGTTTTATTTTTAAAGGATTTGTCAAAAGATGAAAAAAACTCATACCTGAAAAATTCAAATGTTTTTGTTATGCCATCAATTTCTTACAAAAAATCTGTAGAAGGTTTTGGAATTGTTTATGTTGAGGCTGCTCAATATGGAGTTCCGTCAATTGGTGGAAAGGTTGGTGGTGCATCCGACGCTATTGTCGATAATGAAACTGGTTTACTTTGTGATGGAAATAACATGGATGAAATCTATCAAAGTTTAGTAAATATATTGCAGAACAATAAATTTAAAGTTTTGGGAAAAAATGCAGAAGAAAATGCAAAAAAATTTCTTTGGCCAGAAATCTTAAAAAAATATTTAGAAATTCTAAAGAACTAATCTTTCAAAAACTTTCTCTGCACTTAAATTTTTTAAATCACTCACTTGTATTGCTTTAAAGTTTTCTCTT
Source organism: uncultured Pelagibacteraceae bacterium (assembly GCA_902631265.1). GTDB lineage: Bacteria > Pseudomonadota > Alphaproteobacteria > Pelagibacterales > Pelagibacteraceae > Pelagibacter. Next base: position 71,000 of record CACOXX010000002.1, read on the forward strand.
TCAATACTCACCTTATGAGCTGTCGTATGACTTCCAAACAACGACAGACCTTTAACATTTAAATGTGCTGCCATATGTGCAGGACCTGTATCATTAGCAATAACAAATTTGCTTCTCTTTATTAAACCTGCCAGTTCTGAGATAGAAATAGCTTTATCTTCACTTAAAATAGAAACAGCATCTAACTTTTTGGCTTTTTCTATTTCACCAGGGCCAGGTGCTAACAATATTTTTAGATTAGGATGATTTTGTTTTATAAGTTTTATTAATTGATCGTAATATGGCCATTTCTTTTGTTGTAAGTGCTCAGAGCAAAAAGGAAATAACAATATATAATCAGATAAATTATATTTAGAAATAAGTTTATCAATATTAGAACAGCCCCAAGTAAAATCTGGCTTTAAAGTGTGGGATGTTTTTAAACCAGATATCTTTAATTGATGATCAAACCTTTCTAACACTGGTTTTTTATCAAATTCTTTTTTAGTTTCATTTGCTGGAAGAGTAGTTTCAGAAGAAGACCATTTATAAGATCCTAAATTAGGAAATAAAATTCTTTTATAAAATGAAGTCCTTGAGGAATTCTGCAGATCGTAGACCTTTGTAAACTTATGTTGTTTAATTTTTTTCATTAAAGAAAAAAGATAGATCAAATTAAACCTGGACAATCTTTTATCGACAATTACTTCTTTTATATTGGGATTTTTTTTGAAAAGATCTGAATATACGTGAGATGTTAATAAATAAATAAAATCATCTTTATGGTTGTCATAAATATCTTGAATTGCCCCACTCGCTTGAGCTATATCTCCTAGTGATCCGTGCTTTATGATTAATATATTAGACATATTTTTAACAATTTATCACACTATAAAATTTTATGAATAAAATATTAGTTGAAGTTTCTGTTGGTGAGTTATTAGATAAATTAACTATCCTTGAAATCAAAAAAGACAAAATCAAAGATTCAGAAAAATTAAAATTCATAAATTTAGAATATGATTCTCTAAAGGAACAATATGATAAAAATGTGAAAGTTGATGAAAAGATTAAGAGTTTATTCTCTGAATTAAAAGAAATAAATGCAAAATTATGGGACATTGAGGATAATAAAAGACAATGTGAAAAAGATTCAAAATTCGATGATCATTTCATTTTATTATCAAGAGAAATCCATTTTTTAAACGACAAACGAGCAGGTATTAAGTTAGAAATAAATAATCATACTGGATCTAAAATCAAAGAAATTAAAGAATATACAAAATATTAATAACTATATTTTTTTTCCAAAAATTTAATTAAATTGTGTACCAAAAAAGTTAAAAACAAGTAAATACCACCCGCAACAATAAATACTTCAACCGGTTTGAAAGTTGTAGAAATAATATATTTAGCCACTCCTGTTAAATCCATTAAAGTAACTGTGCTAGCCAAAGAAGTACCCTTTAGCATCAATATAATTTCATTGCCATAAGCTGGTAATGATTGTCGAATAGCAATAGGAGTTTGTATTTTAAAAAAAATAATTTTGTTTGATAAGCCTAAACTTTTGCCTGCTTCTATAAAACCCAGGTTAATTGTTTGAAGGGCAGATCTAATAATTTCAGATGTATAAGCTCCTGTATTTAAAGAAAATGCTATAATTGCACACCAGTATGGTTCTTTTAAAATTACCCATAAAAACGAAGATCTTAAAAATTCTATTTGTCCTAGTCCGAAATAAATAATAAATATTTGAACAAGTAGTGGAGTACCTCTGAATAGATACGAATATCCATAAGCAAATCTATTTATGAAAATATTTTTGCTAAGTCTTAAAATTGCAAAACAAAATCCTAAAATTAATCCAATTATAAGAGATAATGATAATAATTTTAGCGTAATTAAAGTAGCATTTAACAACTTTGGAAAACTATTTAACATTAAATCAAAATCCATTAGAAACCTCTGTTGTATTTTATTTCTAATTTATTAATTAATTTCATGCTCAGAAAAGTTAATAACAAATATAATAATGCAGCAAATGAATAAAAAAATAACGGATCTCTTGTTGAGCCTGCTGCAATATATGATTGTCTCATAATTTCTACCAATCCTGTTACAGAAATTAAAGATGTGTCTTTAAGGGTTATTTGCCATACATTACTTAAATTTGGGATAGCTAATCTAAGCATTTGTGGGAGTATTACTTTTAAAAAATGAATTGGTTTTTTCAGCCCTAAAACTTGAGAAGCTTCAAATTGACCTTTGTCAATTGATTGTATTGCTCCTCTAAAAACTTCAGTTGAGTAAGCGCCAGAAATTATTCCAATTGCAAAAGAACCTGTAATAAAAGCGTTTATCTCAATGTATTCATTATAACCAAAAATTGAAGCAACAAACATCACTGCACCACTTCCACCAAAAAAAAATAAATATATAACTAATAATTCTGGCACACCTCTAATTACTGTAGTGTAAGAGTTGGCAATAATATTTAAAAATCTATTTTTTGATAGTTTTAAAGGGGTAAAAATTAATGCAAAAATAAAACCAATTATCATTGCTGTTAATGAAACTGCTAAAGTCATGAGAGTTGCAAAAAACAACTCATCACCCCAACCTGAATTTCCAAATGAAAGAAGACTCATAAATTATGGCGACTATATTATATAGCCGCCATAACTGAAATAATTACATGGAAGCGTCAAAACCAAAATGTTTTATTGCAAGTTTGCTTATAATTCCTTGCTTTCTCGCTTCATTAATTGCTTTGTTGAAATCTTTTAGTAACTGAGCATCTCTTTTTCCGATTGCTCCGTCACCACTTTTTCTTATTCCAACACCAACTCCATTTCCAAATGCTCCACCTGAAAATGTAGGCCCAACTAGTACAACTGGTTTTCCAGATTTATCTGCATAGTCAGTAAAAGCAACAGCGGCAGCTAATGCTGCATCACATCTTCCCGCTGCTAAATCAAGATTTACTTCATCTTGAGTTTTGTAAGTTCTAACATTTACTTTACCAACATCGCCTGACTCTAAAAAGTTTTGATGAATAGTTGCTGTTTGAACACAAACTGTTTTTCCTTTAAGAGCAGCAGTAATAGTTTTTAGATCTTTCTTCGCTGATCCACTTTTTTTTGAAAGATTTATACCCTCAGAAGTTTCCATACTTTCTAAACTTGAACCTTTCATAACTGCAAGAGACGCAACTTCATCTGCATAACCCTGAGAAAAGTTTATTGTTTTTAATCTTTCGTCCGTAATTGACATTCCGGCCATTATTGCATCGAATTTTCTCATTAGAAGAGCTGGTATCATGCCATCCCAATCTTGTTCAACTATAGTACACTCATGACCCATAATTTTACATAATTCATTTGCAAGCTCGACTTCAAAGCCAATTAATTTTCCTGATGCATCTTTTGCATTCCAGGGAGGATAAGCGCCCTCAGTACCAATCTTAATTTTATCAGCTAATACTGAAAACGTGACAAAAAACGAAATCAATATTCCCAAACTGAATTTTTTTAATATATTCATTGTACCTCCATTATTTAAAATGGATTATTTCATAAATTTATTTTGCTTAAAAGAAATTATTTATTTAAAGAAGAGGCAAAATTCCAAGAGCAATCAAAACTTGGAATATAAATTCTATCTAAAGATGTATTTCCAAAGCTTTTTTCAAAAAGATTAAGCCATTTATCAACTTGTTTAGGTTTTTTATCTTGGCTTCCAACTTGGGCAGTTATAGTTCCATTTGGTTTTAGAATTCTTTTTAGAGATTTTATATTTTTTGCGGCTAAATCAATACAATACTGATCATCGTTTAAATCTACATAAATTTTATCATACTTATTGTCTTCAACTGATTTAATACTTTCAAACGCATCTCCCCATACACACTGCACATGATTTTTTGTAGTTGCTTTTTTACCTACCTTAGATAAATATTTCTCACACATTGTTACAACTTCAGGATCTAATTCATACCAATCAATTAATTTAAAACCTTTAGATATACATTCTCTTGCAACACCACCGTCTCCTCCACCAATAATTGCTGTTTTATCATTTGATGGGTTAAGTTTTAAACCAGAGTTAACAAATGTAGAACTATACAAATGTTCATCATTTTCTGCTACTTGGAGTTCACCGTCTATAAAAAGGGATTTACCAAATTGTTCTAAATCTAAAATTTCAATGTTTTGACCTACTTTTGAGGTAAAGTTTTCTAAAACATCTTTTACCATGTAATATTTTTTTAAACCTGGCGAGCTATAAATATCATCATAATAACTTATGGTGTCTCTATTAAACTCTTTTTTAACAATTCTTTTATGCTTAATTTCTTTCTTTAAAATATCATAAGCAACATCAGGATTTACTTTTCCACATGTAAAAAAATCAAAACTAATAATTCCCCTTTCGGGAAAAGTATGAAAGCTTATGTGACTTTCTGCTAATAAAGCTACAAGAGTAAAGCCTTGTGGTTCGAATTTATACTTTGAAATCTCTAGAACAGTTACTTTTGCCTTCTTTGATATTTTATAGACTAGTTTTTCAAAGAATTTCGGTTCGTACTCTTTTTCAGTACCTATAATGTCTAAAGTGACGTGCTCCCCAACCTTCGTCATAAAAAGTTATCCTTTTTTATAGTTTTTAACTTTTTCTAATATTACATCCATCTCACTTGATGAAAGAATCTTAGGTTCTCCTAACTTTATTGCATTTATGTATTGATGGCAAATATTTTCAACTTCTTCTGCAAGTTCGAAAGCTGAGTTCAAGTTATCCCCATAAGCAACTTGACCGTGATTAGACATCAAGCATGCTTTTCTATTTTCTAATGCTTCAATAATATTGTCAGATAGTTCTTGTGTTCCAAAAGTTGCATACTTTGCACACTTTATATTGTCTCCTCCAGCTAACGCTATCATATAATGAAAAGCTGGAATGTCTTTGTTATGTGCAGATACAGCTGTTGCGTGTGGTGAATGAGCGTGAACGACGGCTTTTGCATCAGCCTTCTTTAAATAAATATCTTTATGAAATCTCCATTCCGAAGAAGGCTGCAAACCTTTTTCATCATATCTCCCCTCTAAAGATACAAAGACGATATCATCAGCTTTTAAACTGTCGTATTTTTTGCCTGATGGAGTAATTAAAAACCCCTCTTCATTATTGTTCTGAGCTTTAAGTGAAATATTTCCTGATCTTAACGGAGATAAATTTGTACTATTTAGTTTTTGTGCAAATTTTATTATTTCTTCTCTACTCTTAACGTCCATAATTTTTTAAATATTTTAAAAATAAATACCCAAAAATTAGACCTACGCCTATTAGAATATACTGGTAAAACTTTAATAATAAAAACTGTGGTGGAAGCTCACTTTCATAAGGGTTCTGCATAAAAAAGTTTTTTGAACCGTCTTCATACAAATCAACAGGTCCAATAACTAAATAAATTCCATAAATTGCTATATAAATACATGGTGCTAAAGAAAGATAAATTAATGTCTTATTATTCTTAACAATACTTAGCCAATTAGCTGAAACACCAACTAACAAAAGACAAACAAGTGATAAAATAAGTGGGTTCATTTAAATAAATTTTTTAATCCTTTTTCTGATGCTTCGCAAATACCTTTTTCTGTTATTAAACCAGTTATATATTTTGCTGGTGTAACATCAAATGCTAAATTCATAGCCTTACTTTTATTTGGGTATATCTGTACTTTTTTTACTTTTCCATTTTCATCAACCCCTTCAATTTTTGATAACTCCTCTGAACTTCTTTCTTCAATTGGAATATCTTTAGAATTTTTAATTTTCCAATCGATAGTTGAACTTGGTAATGCTACGTAAAAAGGCACATTGTTGTCTTTTGCAGCGAGCGCTTTTAAATAAGTTCCAACTTTATTGCACACATCGCCATTAGATAAAGTGCGGTCAGTTCCAACAATACACATATCAACTTCTCCTCTTTGCATTAAAATTCCACCAGTATTATCTGCAATGATTGTATTTTTAATGCCTTCTTCATTTAATTCATATGATGTTAAGTTTGCACCTTGATTTCTAGGTCTAGTTTCATCTGCCCAAACATGAACGGGAATACCCTTTTTATGTGCATGATAAATTGGGGATGTGGCTGTTCCCCAATTAATTGTTGCAAGCCATCCAGCGTTACAATGAGTTAAAATGTTTACTGTATCTTTTTTTTTTTTATAAATTTCCTCAATTATTTTAAGACCATTTAATCCTATATTTTCGCAAAATTTTATATCTTCTTCGCAAATTTCTTTTGCTTCATTCAAAGCAATATCTAAAATTTTTTCACTATTAACCCCTGAAAGTTTATTCATCATTCTATCTACTGCCCATTTCAAATTAATCGCTGTTGGTCTAGATTTTATTAAATCTTCAGCCGATTTTTTTAAAAAAGATTGATCATTATTTTCTAAAATAGCTAAAACTAACCCATAAGCTGCGGTGGCTCCTATTAAAGGTGCGCCTCTTACCTCCATTATCTTAATTGCATTTATCGAGTCCTTAACTGTTTTAAGATCTTTTATAATAAATTGGTGTGGGAGTTTTGTTTGATCAATTATCTTAACAATATTATTTTCAAACCAAATTGTTCTATATTCTTTTCCTTCAATTTTCATTTTTATCTAAGCTCACAATAATATTTAGCGTACTTTGGGAAGAACATTCTAAGTTCTTCTTTTTTCTTTTCATCTAAAACAATAATTTCAATAAAGTTTGGTTTACTAAAACCAAATATCTTTATACATTGTTGCTGAGCTATTTGTTCTTTTGGAGCAACATGCTGTGCCCCTTTATGAAAAATACTAGTTTCATAAACCTTTTTTAAATAGGCTTCATCTTTATCACTATTCACACCTACATAAATCATTCTAACATCATCAGTAAATATATTTGACCTTGTATCACGGTTCATTGCTGCATGTTGAGCCTCATCCCAAGTTCTCATGCAACCAAATAATAAAATTGTAGAAATTATTATTACAAAATAATTTTTCATTTATTTAAAACTCTACCAGCAACAGTTTTTAGTTTATCTTTTGTTTTTTGAGTTCTTTTTTCTGGAGCCGTAATAATAGCCACATCCAGACAGTTATTAGTTGGATCCTTAGGGTCAATATGTTTTTCAAAATTTTCTATAAGATTTTTGATCATGCTCTTTGCCTTTGTAGCATTTCCTAAAAGAACTTTAATTACTTGTTGAACATCAACATTTTCATGATCCGGGTGCCAACAATCATAATCTGTGACCATTGATACGGACGCATATCTTATTTCAGCCTCTCTAGCTAATTTTGCCTCTGGCATATTAGTCATTCCAATTACATCTGCCTTCCAGGATCTGTACAAATTAGATTCTGCTAATGTTGAAAACTGTGGTCCTTCCATTACAACATAAGTGCCGCCTCTTTGATAATCAATTTTTTCTTTCTTAATTGCATCTTCACAAGCGTTCATTAATCCAGTTGAAGTTGGATGTGCCATTGATACGTGAGCAACAATTTCATTATCAAAAAATGTTTTATTTCTTGCAAAAGTTCTATCGATAAATTGATCAACTATTACAAATTTTCCTGGTGGTAAATTTTCTTTAAGAGATCCTACTGCTGAGATAGAAACAATATCAGTAACTCCTAGCTGTTTTAGTGCATCAATGTTGGCTCTAAAATTAATATTTGATGGGCTGATATAATGACCTTTCCCATGTCTAGGTAGAAAAAAAACTTCTTTTTTTAGAAACTTAGCCTTTAAAATTTTGTCTGAAGGCTTGCCCCATGGTGTGTTTAAATCAATTTGTTCTCTATCCTTAAATTCCTCAACATCATACAAGCCGCTTCCCCCAATTATAGCTATCTTGTTAGTCATAGTCTTTTGTTAAAATTTTGTAACTTTCATCGCCTTCTTTTTTTGCAAAATCAATCCAATTTTCAAATATCAATACATCTTTTAAATTAAGACCATTAATTAATTTTCTTTCACCATATTTGTAAATTTTTTTGTTGTTTGCATCAAACTCACTCTCTATTTTTTTCCACTCTTTTTTGTATTCCATAACGTTTTTTTCTAAATTTTTAAATTCAGGATATTTTTCAGCAAATTCTCTACATCCTCTTTTTACATGAGATTTAATATCCTCATCAATTCTGGTTTTTAAGTATTTTCCAACTTTGTCATTAATTTTGTTAGCTTCTTCTAATGTTGTGCAATAAATTATTCCTTTATAGTTTTTTTCATCATTTCTTAAATCAATAAAACATTTCCTTAAGTTTTCGTTCTCAAAATACATGACATCAAACAAGAAATGTAGTTTTATTAAGTCTATAACATTTTTTGGGTCTATTTGGACTTTGTAACAACTAAAACAATATTCTGGCATCACATCGTAGTTTCCAAAAATATCAAAAGCACGTTCACAGTTTAGGTATTTCTTGCCACCTCTTGGTATCTGGTTTGTTGTTAAAAATATCTTATTTTTAAAATATTTCTTAATGATTTTTTTGGATTGTGCAAAAATTTCAACTATTGACTCATCCTTAATTTTTTCACCTTCTTTATGGTTTAAACTCAGAGAAGAGATTTCTTTATCCGCTATTTTGTAGTCTTGATCATTAATCATTTTTGAGTTTTTAATAAAATTGTAAATTTATTGTTTGCCATATTTAAAAGATAGTTTATTTAATTAAATAACGCAAATTTAAATGGATTTAAAAAAATTTATAAGATCAATCCCAGATTATCCAAAGAAGGGTATTTTATTTAGGGACATAACAACTTTAATAAAAGATGAAAAAGCTTTTGAAGAGACAATAAATCAAATAGTTGAAAGATCAAAAAAATTTAAATTTAATAAAATTGCAGCTATCGAATCTAGAGGTTTTGTTTTTGCATCTGCAGTCTCGTATATTCTTAAGAAACCTTTTATAATGTTAAGAAAAAAAAATAAATTACCTGCTGAAACTCACTCAATAGATTTTGAATTAGAGTATGGAACTGCAACTATTGAGGTACATAAGGACTCAGTAAATGAAAATGACACTGTTTTAATAATTGATGATTTAATTGCTACAGGTGGAACAGCTGAGGCAGCTTCGAGACTTATTGAAATCTCAAATGGAAAAGTTGGAGCATTTATTTTTGTTATAAACTTATTTGACCTAGGTGGATCTAATAAATTAATTGAAAAAGGTTTTAAAGTTGAAAACTTAATCGATTTTCCAGGCCATTAATTTATTTCTGGTCTGTACCATGATTGTTTACCAAATAAAGCATTGATGGTGCCTGACATTCTCATTTTATAAATATTTTTTTTTTTATTAAAAGCGAATAAGCAGATAGAATATTTAATTAAGTTTCCTAATAAACTGATAAATCCCAATAATAGAGAGACGAAAATGCCTCGATGTTTTTTATTAAAATAAAGTTTTGACCACATCCAATGCCAGTTTCTTGAAAGCTCTATCACATCATTATATTTGTCATCAACAGCTTTAGCTCCTAAATGATGAACTTTAGAATTCGTAACAATATACAGTTTTCCACCATTTTTTTTTGCTCTTAAACACAAGTCAACATTCTCTAAGTACATAAAAAATTTTTCGTCAAAAAAAATATTATCATCAAAAAAATCTTTATTAATAATCATTGAATAACCATCAATCTCTTCAACATTTTTAATTATTTTGCCATCATCTTTTATTTTCTCGCCAAAATTACCTCTATAATTTGGATAAAGCGGGTTATCTGATAAAGGCGATAAGATTGCAAAATTTTCTAATTCGGAAATTGAGTTATTCATATTTAACAAAGTGTCATTTTTTAAAACTACATCTGGATTTAGCACATATACATACTGTGTATTAGACTTAATAATACCAAGATTATTTCCAGCTCCCATCCCAATATTCTTAGACAAAACCACCTCGGTTTTATCATAATTCTGCTCTAATTCTTTTTTTAATTCTTTATCTGATGAATTTTCAATTATTAATTTATGAAAATCTTTTGGTAAAGAGTTCAAACAATCGTGGATAACTTTTCTACTATTAAAAGTAACTATTACAAAGGTTAGATTATTGGTTGTAAATTCCATGTGAGTATTAAGTATACTTAAAATAACTATTGTTGTAAAAAAAAAAGTAATGAAAAAAATTATTGTAACTGGCGGTTTGGGATTTATTGGGAGTAATCTAATAAAACTATTAATCAAGAAAAACTATTTTGTGATAAATATTGATAAAGTTAATTATGCTTCAAACTTTTACAATACGAGGAATTTTTCTAAAAATAAAAATTATAAATTTGTAAGATTAGATATAAATAATATACCTAAATTTAAAAAAATTTTAAACTTTCATAAACCTATTGCAATATTCAATCTAGCAGCCGAAACACACGTTGATAGATCAATAGATGCTCCCGCTGAATTCATAAAAAGCAATATAGTCGGTGTATTTAATTTGTTAGAGATGTTTCGAGAATTTGCAAAAAAAAATAAGAGAACTAAACTTATCCATATTTCTACTGACGAAGTTTATGGAGATGTTTTAAAAGGTAGAAGCAACGAGACTGACCCTTACAAACCTAGCTCCCCTTATGCAGCATCAAAAGCATCATCAGATCATTTGGTATATTCTTACGTCAGAACTTTTAAAATAAATGCGGTAATAACAAATTGCTCTAATAATTATGGCCCTCATCAACATCCTGAAAAACTTATTCCAAAATTAATCTATAATATAATTAATAATAAGCCCTTGCCTTTATACGGAAAAGGAAGAAATTCTAGAGAATGGATATTCGTAGATGACCACTGTGAGGCTTTATTTAAAGTATTTCAAAACGGAAGAAGAGGAGAATTTTATAATATTGGATCTAATATAAATAGTAGTAATTTTGATATTGCAAAACTTTTAATTAATATTTCTAAGAAAAAAATAAAATTAGGCAAAAACGTAAAGATAAAATTTGTTAAGGATAGACCTGGTCATGATTTTAGGTACGCTTTGGACAGTAAAAAAGTTTTAAAAAGACTTAAATGGAAATCTAAGGTAAATTTAAAAAAAGGTTTAGAAAATACTTTTAACTGGTATTTCAAAAATATGAAATACTATACAACTTTAAAAAAAAGGGATATCACAAAGAGACTTGGAGTATTAAAATGATAAATAAAGCAATTATTTTAGCTGGTGGTATGGGTACTCGAATGAGTCCTTTAACGAAAGCAGTCAATAAACAACTGCTTCCAATATATGATAAGCCGCTTATTTTTTATCCTCTTTCAATTTTGATGTTAGCAAAAATTAAAGATATTTTGATCATAGTAAATAAAGGTCAATTAAATCAGTACAAAAAAATTCTGCCAGACGGAAAACGTTTAGGAATTAATATAGTCTACAAAGAACAAAAATATCCAAAAGGTCTTCCTGATGCATTCCTTTTAGGAGAAAAATTTATAAACAATAAAAATGTTGCATTAATTCTTGGAGATAATTTTTTTTACGGACAAAATTTAACATCAAAACTGATAAGTTGCACAAAGCTTAAAAGTGGTGCAAAAGTGATCTTGCACAAAGTTTTAAAACCGGAACTGTTTGGAGTTGCAAAAACCTCTAAATCTGGAAAAATTACATTAATAAAAGAGAAGCCAAAAAAATTTTTTTCTGATCTCGCAATTACTGGTTTGTATTTTTTCGATAAAAAGGTTGTTGAATATGCAAAAAAACTTAAACCTTCATCTAGAAACGAATTAGAAATCACTGATTTATTAAAATTCTATTTAAAGAAAAAAAAATTAACATCAGATATTCTGGGTCGGGGTGGTGCCTGGCTAGATACTGGCTCTATAGAAGATTTTTACAAAACAAGCGCTTTTGTTTCAGCAATAGAAAATAGGCAAGGCTTTAAGATTGCTTGTCTTGAAGAAATTT
>CACOXX010000003.1 GCA_902631265.1 uncultured Pelagibacteraceae bacterium
TATACGGCTGTGGATGGAACCAAAGATTTGAAAGAGGCAATTGTTGAAAAATTTAAAAGGGAAAATAATCTTAATTATACAATAGATCAAATAACTGTTGGAGCAGGGGGCAAGCATGTAATTTACAATTTAATGATGGCAACCTTAAACAAAGGTGATGAAGTAATCATTCCTGCACCATATTGGGTGTCATACCCAGATATTGTTTTATTGGCAGGAGCTAATCCGATAGTTATAGAGTGTTCTGAAGATCAGGGTTTCAAATTAAGTGCAAAAGATTTAGAGGCGAAAATCACTAATAATACTAAATGGCTTATTCTAAATTCACCTTCTAATCCAACAGGAGCTTGTTATTCAGAGCAAGAGATCAAAAATTTATCTCAGGTATTAAAAAGAAATCCGCATGTGAATATACTTAGTGATGACATATATGAACATATCACTTACGATGATTTCAAATTTTTTACAATTGCTCAAATACCTGAAATTAAAAATAAAGTTATTACTATGAATGGTGTTAGCAAATCATACGCAATGACTGGTTGGAGAATTGGTTATGCAGCTGGTGACAAAGATATAATTAAAGCTATAGCCAAGATTCAGTCTCAATCAACAACTAATCCTTCATCTATAAGTCAAGCAGCAGCCGTTGAAGCCCTAAATGGAAAACAAGACTTTATCCCAGTAAGAGCAAAAGCTTTCCAGGAAAGAAGAGATTTTGTTGTAAACTCTTTAAATGCTATTGAAGGAATAAGTTGCCTGAAACCAGACGGAGCTTTTTATGTTTTTCCAAACTGCAAAGGATTAATTGGTAAAAAGGATAAAAGTGGAAAAAAAATTACAAATGACACAGACTTTGTTCAGTCATTATTAGAAAATAATGATGTAGCGGTTGTCCAAGGGTCAGCTTTCGGGCTAGAGGGTTTTTTTAGAATTTCATATGCAACTTCAATGGAGAAGCTTGAGATAGCGATGAAAAGAATAAAATCTTTTTGTGAGAGTTTAAAATAAAATTTAACCTGCTAGATATTTCTCTGCCTCTAAAGCAGCCATACATCCCATACCTGCCGCTGTAACAGCTTGTCTAAAAATTTTGTCTTTAACATCTCCGGCTGCAAATATACCTGGAACGTTAGTTTCTGTGGAGTCTGGTTTTGTAATCAAATAGCCCTCCTTATCCATTTTTAATTGATCTTTAAACAGTTGAGTTGCAGGATCATGGCCAATCGCAATAAATAGTCCATCGATTTTCAAATCACTTGTTTTGTTGTTTTTTACATTCTTGATTTTTAAACCTTTAACATTTTTAGGATCATCATCACCAATAATTTCCTCAACAACTGAATCCCAAATAATCTCAATTTTTTTATTATCCATAAGCTTTTTTTGCAGCATTTTTTCTGCTCTTAACTTATCTCTTCTATGAATAAGTTTTACCTTTGAAGCAAATTTTGTGAGAAACATTGCTTCTTCAACGGCAGCATTTCCACCACCAACTACTGCAACAGTTTTTTCTTTAAAAAAGAAACCATCACATGTAGCACATGCAGAAACCCCAAAACCCCTAAATTTTTTTTCAGACTCAAGGTTTAGCCATCTTGCCTGAGCGCCTGTAGAAATGATAATTGAGTCTGCAGTATATTTTTTACCACTTTCACCAACAGCTTCAAAAGGCTTAGACTTAAAATTAACAGATGAGATATGATCTTCAATCATTTCAGTTCCAACAGCTTTAGCTTGATCTTTCATTTGGTCCATTAACCAAGGCCCTTGAATTACTTTTGCAAATCCAGGATAATTTTCAACATCAGTAGTTGTAGTTAACTGTCCACCAGGTTCCATTCCATGAACTAAAATTGGATTTAACATAGCTCTTGCAGCATAAACTGCCGCTGTATATCCGGCTGGGCCAGACCCAATTATTAACACTTTTGTGTGTTTAGTTGGATTTTGATTCATATCAAAGCTATATAGTAATTTATGTCTAAATTAAAAGGGTTATTATTAACAGAGGGAATGCATGGCATGATAAGTCAAGTCGAGGGTTTGGCTAAAGCTTTAGACATCGAATACACTCACCAAAAAGTTGAAATAAACATGTTTGCAAAACTTTTTCCCCCAAAAATAACCCCAGTTTCAAATTTATTTTTTAAAAAGTTCACCGTACCAGAAATTGATTTGATTATATCATGTGGAAGAAAAAGTGTCATACCTTCACTATATTTAAAAAAGAATTCAACTAAAAAAATTGTGAATATTCATATTCAGAATCCTAAAGTTTCATTATCAAATTTTGATTATGTGATTGTACCTGAGCACGATGGATTGAACGGCAAAAATATTATTAGCTCCAAAGGTGCTTTACACTATCTTACTTTAACAGAAATTGAAAAAAATCATAATTACTTAGTTGATAAAATTAATAAAAACAAACAACAAATACTTCTAGTTTTAGGAGGTCCCAATAAATATTATAATTACGATAAAAAAAATCTGAATAAAATTTTTGAAAATATTAAAAATTTAGCAGAAAAAAATAATCTTCAAATTATTATTATTCCATCCATGAGAACCCCAATTGACGCCATTGATTACGCAAATAAATTCTTTGGAAGTGAAAATCTTGTTATTCAAAATGTTGACAAAAAAGCTTATTTAAGCGGCCTATCGATTGCTAAATTTTTAGTAGTTACTTGCGACTCGACTTCGATGATTTCTGAAGCTGCTTTAACCGGAAAACCAATATATGTAGCGCAAATACCACCAAAAAGGGATGACCACAGGTTTAGGCAATTTAGGGACTTGTTTAGTAAATTAAATATTATAAAGAATTTAGAAAATAGTTTAGAAATATGGAAATATGAAAAACTTGATGAAACTAATAGAATTGCAAAATTAATAAAACAGAAATTGTAATGTCATTTTTAAATTCTTTACAAAATAAATCAAAGAAGTTTGACGATCCATTTTTGCATTGGGAATTAGACAAACCCCTTACTGAAGAACAAATTAACGAAATAGTCAAAGCCGATATTGCAAATCCTATTGAACATGATTTGAATTATGATGGGACAAGAGCTATTGATGGTGGAGCTCCAGAATTTAGAAAAGGGTTATCTCATGGCGGAAAGGCGCTTAAGTTTAGATGTTTTATAACAAAAGATAATTCAAATGAATTCCCAAACTTAATGAAATTGATTAAAGAGCTTCAAAGCAAGGAAACTCATGAAAAAGTTTCTAAACTTGTTGGTAAAGATTTGTCAAATTCTTATGTAAGAGTTGAAGTCATATGTGATAGGAAAGGTTTTTGGTTAAAACCTCATTGTGATATTGAAGAAAAATTAATGTCGTGTTTGCTTTTTGTTAATAAAACAAATGAAAGTGAAGATTTAGGAACTGACTTTTACAATAACGACCTGAAAAAAGTAAAGACAATGCCTTATAAAGATAATTATGGTTATTTTTTCACTAGTGGCCCAGGTACATGGCATGGTATGGAAAAAAAAGAAATTCGTAAAGAGAGAAGATGCCTACAAGTCAACTACGTAACTTTTAAAACTGACTGGAAAGTCGACTAGATAGCCTGAATAGATTTGACGCCTAACTTTTTAGTTTTCAGAGATTTAATAGCTTCTAAAAAAGAATAAGCTGTTGACATGTTTGTGCAATAGGGGATTTTGTTTGCCAATGCCCCTCTTCTTAAAGCTTTTGCATCATTAATTCTATGTTCACTATTTCCACCTCCAGTATTAATAACCAAAGAAATTTTCTTCGAATTTAAAATATCAACAATATGTGGTCGACCACTACTTACCTTATTAATCGTTTTGCATTTTATACCATTATTATTTAAAACTCTTGAAGTTCCCTTCGTAGCTGAAATTGTAAAACCGAATTTTTTTAGTCTTTGTGCCACCCCTATTATTTCTTGTTTATGCGAGTCTTTTACAGATAGAAATGCCATACCACCAATAGGTAAAGAATTAGATGCAGCGATTTGACTCTTTGCTACTGCCATACCAAAATCTTCATCAAAGCCCATAACTTCACCAGTCGATTTCATTTCAGGACCAAGCAAAACATCACTGTCTGGAAACTTATTAAATGGAAAGACAGCTTCTTTAACAGCATATCTTTTGTTTTTTTTATATTTTAAATTGTATTTTGAAAGTTTTTCACCTGCCATTATTCTGGATGCAATCTTTGCTAATGGAATACCGTTAGCTTTTGAGACAAATGGCACAGTTCTGCTAGCTCGAGGGTTCACCTCTATAACAAAAATTTGATCTTTTTTAATTGCAAATTGAATGTTTAAGAAACCTTTAACTCTCATTGCCAAAGCTAGTTTTCTCGTTTGAACTTTTATCTCTTTTAATATGTTTTCTTTAATTGATACTGGCGGCAAACAGCAAGCAGAGTCTCCAGAATGTATTCCTGCTTCTTCTATATGTTGCATAATACCTGCAACGTAAACATCTTTTCCATCTGCAATCGCATCAACATCAACTTCCATTGCATTATCAATAAACTTATCAATTAAAATTGGATTATTTTCAGACGCGTCAAAAGCCTGTTTTATAAACTTTTTTAATTGATCCTCATCGTGAACAATTTCCATAGCTCTCCCACCCAAAACATAAGAGGGACGTACGACTACTGGAAGACCAATTTTACGAGCTATTTTAACTGCAGAGTTAAAACTTTTAGCAATTCCACTCTCAGCTTGTTTTAAATTTAATTTAATCAATAAATCTCTAAATCTGTCTCTATCTTCTGCGAGATCAATTGATGAATATTGAGTTCCGAGAATTGGCAACTTATTTTTATAAAGAAATTTTGCGAGTTTGATAGGAGTCTGTCCTCCAAATTGTGCAATTATACCTAATAGATTACCTTTTGATTTTTCTTTTAAAATTATATTTTCCACATATTCATCTATTAAAGGCTCAAAATAAAGTCTATCGCTTGTGTCATAATCGGTAGAAACTGTCTCGGGGTTACAGTTTATCATTATTGTTTCATATCCTGCATCTTTAAGTGAAAAACTAGCTTGACAACAACAATAGTCAAATTCAATACCTTGTCCAATTCTGTTGGGACCTCCACCTAATATAATGATCTTTTTTTTATTACTTGGATCAGCTTCACATTCAGAGTTTAGAGCAAAATTTCTTTGGTACGTCGAATACATATATGGAGTAAATGATTTAAATTCTGCAGCACATGTGTCAACTTTTTTGAAAACTGGAACCACTCTCAAAACTTTCCTTTTTCTTTTAACAACTTCTTCTTTTAATTTTGTAAGTATAGATAACCTTTTATCCGAAAATCCACATGATTTAATTCTATTAAATTCTATATAGTTTTTTGGTAAACCATTAACCTTAATTCTATTTTCGTCATCTACTATTTCTTTAATTTGATTTAAAAACCAAGGATCAACTTTTGATAACTTATAAATTTTATCTAAAGAAACTTTCTTTCTAAAAGCCTCCGCAATCAGTAACAATTTGTTAGGTATATTGTCTCTTAATTTTTTAATTATTTCCTTTTTTGAATAATTAAAAATGTCATCTAGTCCGCTCAAACCAATTTCAAGAGACACAAGTGCTTTTTGAAACGACTCTTTGAAATTTCTGCCTACAGCCATTGCTTCTCCAACCGATCTCATTGAGGTACCTAAAATTGCTTTAGTATCTTGAAATTTTTCAAAAGTAAATCTTGGTATTTTCGTGACTACATAATCTATAGTTGGCTCAAATGATGCTGGAGTAACTTTTGTAATTTCATTTTGAAGTTCGTCTAAGGTGTATCCAACGGCAAGTTTTGCTGCGACTTTTGCGATTGGAAAACCTGTTGCCTTTGATGCTAAAGCAGATGATCTAGACACTCGAGGATTCATCTCAATAATTACCATTCTTCCATTTTTTGGATTAATTGCGAACTGAACATTTGAACCTCCAGTTTCAACACCAATTTTTCTTAAACATGCAATCGAAGCGTTTCTCATCACTTGATATTCTTTATCTGTTAGTGTTAACGCAGGAGCTACTGTAATGGAGTCTCCCGTATGTATTCCCATTGGATCTATATTTTCAATTGAGCAAACTATTATACAATTATCATTTTTATCTCTAACGACCTCCATTTCAAATTCTTTCCATCCATCAAGGCATTCTTCTACGAGTACTTGGTTTTGAGGAGACTCGTGAAGTCCACCCTTTACAATCTTAAAAAAGTCTTTCTTTGTTCTTGCTATTCCTCCTCCAAGTCCACCCAAGGTAAATGAAGGTCTAATGATCGCTGGTAATCCAATTTTTTTTAAACACTTTGATGCATTTTTAAAATTATTTAGTACCTCAGATTTTGGAAGATCAATACCAATGTCTGACATATTTTTTCTAAATCTTTTTCTATCCTCTGCGTTAGCAATTGCTTTTGAATTTGCTCCAATTAACTCAATATTATACTTTTTTAACAATCCATTTTTTTCTGCTTTCAAAGCTAGATTCAATGCTGTTTGACCACCCATTGTAGGTAAAATAGCATTAGGTTTTTCTTTCTTAATTATTTCTTCGAGGACTTCTATGGATATTGGTTCAATGTATGTTTGATCTGCAACTTCAGGATCTGTCATTATTGTTGCAGGATTTGAATTGACTAAAACAACTTTATAGCCTTCATCTTTAAGTGCTTTACATGCTTGAGTCCCAGAATAATCAAACTCACATGCTTGACCTATAATGATTGGACCAGCACCAATTACCAAAATTTTCTTAATGTCTTTTCTTTTTGGCATATTTTTTTACTTCTATAATAAAGTTATTAAATAAATAGTGACTGTCTTGAGGTCCAGGGTTTGACTCAGGGTGGTACTGTACTGAAAAAACTGGTTTATTTTTTAACTTGATACCCTCAATACTATTATCAAATAAAGATCTGTGTGTGATTTCAATTTTAGATGGCAAATTATTTTTGGTTACCTCAAATCCATGATTTTGACTAGTTATTTCAACTTTATTATCTTTAAGATTTTTAACAGGATGGTTCGCGCCCCTATGTCCAAGCTTCATTTTTTTTGTTTTACCACCTAGAGCAAGAGCTAACAATTGATGTCCAAGACAAATTCCAAAAATTGGCAAACCTTCTTTTATAAGTTTTTTTATAATTCTAATTGCATATTTGCCTGTCGCCGCAGGATCACCAGGGCCGTTTGATAAAAAAATTCCACATGGTTTAAGTGTCATGATATAATCGGCTGAGGCATCACACGGCACAACTATTACATCACAATAAAAATTTGAAAAATATCTTAAAATGTTTGTTTTAATTCCATAATCAATTGCAACTACTCTAAATTTCTTTTTTTT
This sequence comes from uncultured Pelagibacteraceae bacterium, assembly GCA_902631265.1. Lineage (GTDB taxonomy): Bacteria > Pseudomonadota > Alphaproteobacteria > Pelagibacterales > Pelagibacteraceae > Pelagibacter. Next base: position 7,371 of record CACOXX010000003.1, read on the forward strand.
AACCTTTTTAAAACCATCTTCCTTTGTCCATGTCTTAAGCCCTTTCCATGTAAATTTATTTTTAGTGGACACAGTCTTTGCCAAATCTAGACCGTTTAGACCCGGCCATTTAAGAGTTGTATTAATAAGTTTCTTTAATGGGAAAACGCCATTTTTTTTATGAGAAATAGTTCCTTTTGGTGCGCCTTTATCTCTTATAAAATTTGTTAAGCTTCTAGTGTCTAAACCAGTTAAACCAACAATTTTATTTTTTTTAAGCCACAAATCTAACTCAATTAATGATCTGTAGTTAGAGGGATTAGTTATTTCTGAATTGAAAATCACACCTCTAGTCCAGACTTTTTCTGACTCATTATCTTGCTTATTGGTTCCAACATTTCCAATGTGGGGAAAGGTAAAATTAATAATTTGTCCCGCATAAGAGGGATCTGAAATTATTTCTTGGTAACCGGTTATTGAAGTATTAAAACAAACTTCTCCTGTAGCAGTACCTTCATAACCAATACCAATTCCATTAAAAATTGATTTATTTTCAAGAACTAAAATACCCGGGCTAAAATTCGATTTTTTTTTTGAGTTTACTTTTTGTTTTTTGTTCAATTACAACTCATGAGTTAAAGGTTAATACAATAAAAGCTTTAGTTAAGCAACTGAACAAATACAAAATTTAAAAAAAAAAACAATTTTTCTTTTAAGAAAAAATCTTTAAGTTAGGTTAAATAAAAATGTCCATTAAAGAAAAAATTAACGACGAGTATAAAACTGCTCTAAAATCGAAAGATAAAAACAAGATATCAACTTACAGGTTAATTCTGTCTGGGATAAAAGATTTGGATATTTCAAATAGGTCAGGCCCAAATAAGAAAGAGACAGACGATGAGGATATAAAAAAACTTTTAAAAAAAATGATCAAACAAAGAAACGAATCAGTTGAAATTTACAAAAAAAATAAGAGAGAGGATTTGTTAAAAATAGAACAAGGTGAAATAGATTTGTTATCAACATACTTACCTAAACAACTAAGCGAAGAGGAGACTAAAAAAATATGTTCAGAAGTAATTTTAAAAGTAGGAGCTCAAAGCATTAAGGACATGGGCAAAGTAATGGGTGAGTTGAAAAAGAATTATTCTGATAGCATAGATTTTTCTAAAGCTGGATCAATGTTGAAGGAACTGTTAAACAAACAATGAAATATCCAAAAGAGTATCTTGATGAAATTAAAATAAGGCTAAAAGTTTCTACAGTTGTCTCAAAACACGTATCATTAAAAAAAAGAGGAAAAGAGTTTGTAGGACTGTCACCTTTTAAAAATGAAAAAACTCCCTCTTTCACAGTAAATGATGAAAAAGGTTTTTATCATTGTTTTAGCACCTCAGAACATGGAAATATTTTTGATTTTGTAATGAAAATGCAAAACTTTAAATTCGGAGAGGCAGTAAAATTTTTAGCTAACTTAGCTGGGATGGCACCTTATAGATTTTCTAAAGTTGATGAGCAAAGAGAAAAAGAGTGGAATGAGTATACAGGTATATACTCAGAATATATTGATCATTATCATGATGAATTATTAAATAATCCCAACTCAAAGATTGCTTTAGATTATTTAAAAAAAAGAAAAATCGACAATTCAATTATCAAAGAATTTAAGATTGGATTTGTTAATTTTAATTCAAGCATTTACAAAAAATTAAGCAAAAATTATGATGTGAAAATTTTAAATGAATCTGGATTATACTTTCACGATGAAAACAAAAAAATATATGTTGAAAGATTTAGGAACAGAATAATTTTTCCAATTAATTCTTTATCAGGAAAACCAATGGCATTAGGTGGGAGAATAATAGACACAAAAAATAAATACGCAAAATATATCAACTCTCCAGAAACAAATTTTTTTAGAAAAGGAAATAATTTATATAATTTAGATAGAGTAAGAAAAATTTCTCATAAGTTCGACGAAGTTTTTTTGGTTGAGGGTTATATGGATGTAATAGGTTTAACCAAATTTCAAATAGAAAATTGTATTGCAAATTTAGGAACTGCGTTGACTGACAAACAAATTTATATGGTAACTCAGTTTTTTGATAATATTGTAATTTGTTTCGATGGTGATGAAAGTGGATATAAAGCTGCTATAAGAGCTGCAGAAAATTCAATTAAGAGCGTTCTTCCAGATAAACAAATATATTTTTTATTTCTTCCGGATGGGGAAGATCCAGATACATTTGTAGAGAAAAAAGGAAAAAATGAATTTTTAGATTTTTATAAACATAATAAAATTCCAGTACATAAATTGATATTTGAGCATTACAAAAAAGAAAATTCTTCATCACCCTCTGGGCTAGCTTCCCTTGAAAAAAAGTTAAAGGGCATATCGAATTCAGTAAAAGATAATGTAGTTAAAAAATATATACTAGGATATTTTTTAGAAAGTTTAGCAAAACATTCTCCGGGAACAATTTTCAAAAATTCAAATAAATCATTTATTGGTTTTAATAAGCCACTAGATAAAACAAAGAAACTAGTTAAAGATACTGAGAGCTTTTCCTCAATCGACATAAAAGAATTTTGTCTACTTTATATTATTGTGAATAATTTAAATTTTTTTTATCAAAGATCCGATTTATTAGAAAATGTAAAATTTTTTAAAAAAGAGAATGGAATGATTTTTACAAAAATTTTAGAATGTTTAAAAAGTGGAAATCTCGATACTTTGCAAATTGACAATCAACTTCTTGACCAAATTGAAAAATACGCAAATATTAAACATATAGTTCATAAGGACGACAAAGATGAAAGCAAAATTGTAGAAATTTTTAATGATATTAAAAATGAACTTAAAACACATGATTTAGAACTAAGAATTCAAGAATTAGAATCGAAATTTGCTGAAGATTTTAATCAAAATACTTTTGATGAAATTAATAGGCTCAAAAAAGAGCAAAATATTAATTAATTAAGCAAAATTTTTCGTGGATTTTTTTAAAATAGCTATTATATAGAGTTTTCCTAAGAATAATAATTGTGGAAAGAATAATTACAAAATCGTTTGCAAGACTAATGGGTCGAGGGATCCATAGGGGTTTTATAACTCATGAGGAGTTAAATAAATCTTTAGGAAAAAGAAATTTATCAGGCGAAAATCTTGCACAAGCTTTTTTACACATTTTGGATGAAAAAATTTCTTTGGTAGAGAAGAAATCAGATTTTAAAGCTTTAAAAAAAAGAGATCCAAATAGTAAAGAGGAACCTAAGACTGTTGAAAAAAGTGATGACCCAATAAGAATGTACTTGAGGGAGATGGGGGGAGTTGAGCTCTTATCTAGAGAGGGTGAAATTGCAATTGCTAAACGTATAGAAGCCGGAAAGGATGTAATGTTAAATGCCTTATCTCAAAGTCCGATTACAGCCATACAGTTATTCGAATGGAATGAAAAGTTACAAAAAGATGAAATTTTAGTTAGAGAAATCATTGACATAGATACTAATTATATGGAGGAGGAGAATTCGGCTCAGGATGTAAAAGATAAAAAAGATGATCATAAAAAAAATAAAAACGAAAAAATTTCAAAGGATGGAAAAAGCGAGCAAACTCAGCAAGAAGTCGATGAGGATGAATTTAACCCAACCCTCGCTGCAATGGAAAACGAGATAAAGCCAAAAGTTTTAGAAACTGTAAGTAAACTTACAAAAGATTATTCAAAGCTAATAAAATATCAAAAAGAGAAATTAGAATGTGTTTTAAATAGTTCAGAATTCACTAACTCAAAAGAAAAAAGTTACCAGAAAATTGTTTCGGAAATACTAGATAACATTAAGTCTTTACAATTATCCCCATCTGTATTGGAAAACCTGGTACAAAAACATTACTCTGAAAATAAAAAGATTGTTTCCTTGGAAGGAAATCTGCTTCGATTAGCTATTGATAATAAAATACCAAGAGATGAGTTTATAAAATTTTATGTTGGAAACGAAATCAATCCAAATTTAAAAAATTTTTTAAGCACTAATCAAATTTGGAAATCTTTTTTTCAAAAAAATAAAGATGAATTTAAGAATATTAGGGGTAGGCTTACAGAGATAAGTCACAAACTTGGTATCAGCGTTACAGATTTTAAAAAGTTAGTAAGTAGAGTTCAAAAAGGAGAGAAGGAGTCGAGAATCGCTAAAAAGGAAATGGTAGAGGCCAATTTAAGGTTAGTTATTTCAATTGCAAAGAAATACACGAATAGAGGACTACAATTCTTAGATTTAATTCAAGAGGGGAATATTGGTTTAATGAAAGCAGTTGACAAATTTGAATATAGAAGAGGTTATAAATTTTCCACTTATGCAACATGGTGGATCAGACAAGCAATAACAAGATCAATTGCAGACCAAGCAAGAACAATTAGAATACCTGTGCATATGATAGAGACAATAAACAAAATAGTAAGAACTCAAAGACTTATTCTTAGTGAATTTGGTCGTGAAGCAACACCAGAAGAGCTGGCAAAAAAACTCAGAATGCCATTAGATAAAGTAAGAAAAGTTTTAAAAATTTCAAAAGAACCCGTTTCACTTGAAAAACCAGTAGGGGATGAGGAGGATAGTAGTTTAGGTGATTTTATTGAAGACACAAAAGCATTAGCTCCCCTAGAACAAGCTATTAAATCAAATCTCTCTGAAGCAACTACTAAAATTTTATCAACTTTAACTCCAAGAGAGGAAAGAGTATTAAGGATGAGATTTGGAGTAGGAATGAATACAGATCACACTTTGGAGGAAGTAGGATTACAATTTTCTGTTACCAGAGAGCGTATAAGACAAATTGAGGCTAAAGCTTTAAGAAAGCTCAAACATCCAAGTAGATCCAAACAGCTAAAGAGCTTTTTAGAAAGTTAAAATTTTATTTTACTAAATGGACTTAGTAAGTGTAATAATTCCATACCACAAGAAAAGAAATTTTATTAAAGAGACTATAGTTTCAGTCATTAACCAAAGTTACGATAATTTAGAGGTTTTAATTATTTATGACGACACAAATCTTAATGATTTAGAATTTTTACAAGAAATATCAAAACTAGATAATAGAATTAAAATTATCAATAATTATAAAAGATTAGGAGCCGGCCTTTCAAGAAATAAAGGTATTGAACAATCAAATGGAAAATATATAGCATTTGTTGATGCAGATGATACTTGGGTTCCAGATAAACTTAAAGATCAGCTATCATTTATGAAGAAAAATGACTATCAAATTTCACATACATCTTATTATATCGTCGATGAAAAAAAAAAAATTATTGGTCAAAGAAAAGCGAGAGATTTACTATCAATTAACGAAATTTTAAAATCTTGTGATATTGGGTTGTCCACAGTAATTATTGAAAAAAAAGTAATAACAAAAACTGATACAAAATTTCCACAACTTACCACCAAAGAAGACTTTGTTTTTTGGTTATCATTATTGAAAAAAAACTACAAGTTTTATGCCTATGACAGCAACCTTACAAACTGGACAGACTCGAAAAACTCTCTTTCATCTTCTACAATCCAGAAGTTGTTTGATGGCTTTAAAGTTTACAATTATTATATGAATTATAATATGGTTAAGTCCATGTATTATTTAATTTGTTTAAGTTTAAACTATCTCAAAAAAAAATAAGATGATTTTTTTTAGTGTTTATTTACTGCTGGTAATAATCTTGTCTTTAATTTTTAAAAAAAAGAGCATGTTTTTAAATTATTCTGGGGATATCCACCAATCTTTTTCTAATAAAAAAAATGTACCTTTATCTGGTGGGATTTTTATGCTTATCCCAATAGTTTTTTTTTTAAATGATCTTTTCATAAATTGCTTTATAATTTCAATTTACTTAGTTGGTTTTTTTTCTGACAGAAAAATTATTACTTCACCTAAAAAAAGATTTTTAATTCAATGTGTTTTAATTTTATTGTTTGTAATAATTTTTGATTTAAGAATAAATTCATCTAGAATCGAACTGTTTGACCTTTTCTTGAATAATAAAATCTTTGCAATTCTTTTTTCAACATTTTGTTTATTAATTTTAATCAATGGCAGTAATTTTATTGACGGTTTGAACGGATTATTAATTTCTTATACGATTATTGTTTTTTTTATATTAACCAAATTAAATTTGATAGATAACTCAATAATATCAAATCAATTAATTAATCAAATTATATTCTTACTTTTGCTACTTTTATTACTAAACATTTTTAATGTTTTAATGCTTGGAGATAGTGGAGCATATTTGCTTGGTTTTTTTATGGGGTTTGTAATAATTAGTTCTCATATAAATAATAATGATATTTCGCCATATTTTTTTATTTCATTAATTTGGTATCCTTGCTTTGAAAATTTATTTTCAATTTTAAGAAAATTAAATAGAGAGTTTTCACCTTTAAAACCTGACAGCAAACATCTTCATCAGCTTATTTTCTTCTTTTTTACGAAAAAATTTAATTTTGAATTAATTCTTACCAACAATTTTAGTAGTGGTATAATATGTTTTTTTAATTTTTTAATTATATATATTTCCTCTTTAAATCCTAGCAGCACAATTTTTCAAATAAAATTGATAACTATTTCAATTATTTTTTATATTGTAAGCTATATGTTTTTGTTTAATTTTTATAAATTAAATTTAATATCTAAAAAATAATTTTATCATTGAAAATAAAATTTTAAGACCATCCTTGAACGCATTTACCTTTTTTTCCCCTGCAATTCTTGATCTCTCGTATGATTTGCTCGTACACATTTTATAACCAGCTCTTTTAGCTTTTATTGGTAACTCAACACAAAATGAAAAATCTTTTGCAAATAGATCAAGTTTTTTTGCACATGAGGTTTTAGCCATTACATAAGTATAAAGAATATCAGAGATGCTTAATCTAAAAAAAATCTTTCCTAAATAAGTAAAAATATAATTACCTATAAATGTGACAAATGTATCGTCATCACTTCCACAATTCTTTTCATATCTAGAGGCAAAAACAAAGTCAAATTTGTCATCTCTAAGTTTCTTAATCATTACATCCAATTCTTTTGGATCAAATGATCCATCTGCATTAAAAATACAAAAAAATTTTGTCTCAACTGTTTCAATTCCTTTTTTTAATGCATCGCCATATCCCTTAGAGTCTTGAAAAATGATCCTACAATCGTATGTTTTGATAGCTTCAATAGTAGTTTTATCTGATGCCTCTAATATGATATTTTTCTTTAAATTATACTTTACAAGCTCATCCAACACTTTGGGCAAAGACTCTTTCTCATTTTTAGCTGGTATTATTAAAGTAAGATCACTCATCTAAATTTGAACACATATAATTGATTAAAAATCAAAAACAACAAAATTTATTTATTAGAAGTAAGCTTTTTTAATTCAATATAATTATGAATACATTATAAATACTTTTATGGTGAGCAATTATATAATATTTTTTATAAGCTACTTTTTAATAGTTTTATCTGTGGTTGGACACGGTGTTTTAGCAATTAAACTAACAAAAACTAATATATCAACAGAAGAAATAGGGTTTGTTGGTTTGGTAGGTATATTTTTCTTGATATTATACTCTTATATTACCCATTTTTTCGTAAGTCATAGTTATTTACATAATATAATTTTTATTACCATCGGTCTTATATCAATCTATTTTTTCAGATCAAAAATTTTAATAAAAAGAAACGTTGTTTTTTTATTTTCAATTTTCTCGATTATCTTTTTTGCTTTTATAATTTATAAAACTCACGATGACTTTGGATACTACCATTTCCCATATAGCTATTATATAAATAAATTTTCAATGATAATTGGAACTGGACCAATTAATCATGGTTTTAGAACTCCTTCATCTATTTTTTATTTAAATTCATTATTTTATTTACCGTATTTAGATTATTATCTTTACCATATGGGCGCTGTACTAGTTTTAGGATTTGCAAATATTATTTTAATTTCAAACATCAAAAAATACTCTGAAAAAAAGGAAAATAATCAGTTTTTTTTTCTCAATTTACTCGCATTTATTTTTATCAACGTTTTTTTTTATCGATTAGCAGAGCATGGAACAGATAGATCGGCTCAAATCCTAATATTTTTATTTTTTATTTATATTCTTTCTCTTCGAGGGCATTATGAAAATTTTGATAGTATATTACCAAAATTGATAATTTTACTAAGTATAATAATTTCCTTAAAATCATTTTATGTCCTATACTTTATTTTTATTATTCCTTTCATCTTCTACATGATGAAAGATAATAAAATGCACCTCATTTATAAAATCTTTAAAAGCCCATTATTATATTTCTCTATTTTAATGGGACTTTGCGTAATTTTAGTTTATTTTTTCAATACTGGATGCTTATTATATCCAGTACAACAAACTTGCATAAGCGGAATAGAATGGGGTATTCCAAAGTCAGAAGTAAGTACTCTCAACACCCATTATCAGTGGTGGGCAAAAGCAGGTGGTGGTCCCGGATATACTCATGAAATGGAAAAAAATTTGTATATTCAAAATTTTAACTGGTTATCAAATTGGATTGATAAATATTTCTTTAATAAAATGACAGATTTTCTTGCGGGCCTTTTATTTATATTAATCGTGTTGATAATTATTTTTAAATCCAAAAAAAAAGATTTAGACAATAGAAACTTCAGTTACAATCTTTTATATTATTTTCTAATAATTTTGTTACTTGTAGAATGGTTTTATAATCATCCCTCCTTAAGATATGGAGGCTATATTATTTTTGCACTAATATTTTTTATTCCAATATCTCATTTATTATCAAAATACGAAATTACTAGAAAATTCTCGCTGAAAACTACTATTCTATTTGTCCTTGTAATTTCAATTTTTATAGGGAGGAACATTGACAGGATTTTTTACGAGCAGAACTTTTATCAAGCTAACTTTCAACGAAATATGTTTTTTTTTACTGATAAAAAACATTTTAGAATTGACACTAAACTTAAAGATCTTTCAAAAATATATAATAATTGTAATCCCAATATTAATAAATGTTCAAATAATCAAGACTTTATTATTAAAAAAGGTTATGGAAAAATGATTTTAATCAAGATTAGAAATTAGATATTTAATTTGTTTAAATTTTTTTAAGTTAAAAAATAAGTGTTAACAAATGTTTAAAAAGATTATATTAGGTAAACATGAATAAAAAAATTGCATTAATTTTTGGTATAACTGGACAAGATGGTTCATATCTTGCAGAGTTTTTGTTGAAAAAAAAATATATTGTTCATGGAGTCAAAAGAAGGTCATCTTCAATTAATACCTCAAGAATTGATCACATCTATCAAGAGCCAAGTCTGAAATCGAGAAATTTTTTTCTTCATTATGGCGACATAACAGACTCTACATCAGTTTCAAAGATTATTAGGATGATAAAACCACATGAAATTTATAATTTAGCAGCTCAATCACATGTCGCTGTGTCTTTTGAAGTACCTGAATACACTGCTAATGCTGATGCGCTCGGAGCCCTTAGAATTCTTGAAGCGATTAAATTTCATAAATTAGAGGGAAAAACAAAATTTTATCAGGCTGGAACATCTGAAATGTTTGGAAAAGTTCAAGACGTACCTCAAACTGAGAAAACAAATTTTTATCCATTAAGTCCATATGGTGTAGCAAAATTGTATGCACATTGGATAACAAAGAATTACAGAGAGGCGTATAATATTTTTGGATCAAACGGTATTTTATTTAATCACGAAAGCCCGAGAAGAGGTGAGACATTTGTAACTAAAAAAATAATTAAAGCCCTTGTTAGAATTAAGACGGGTTATCAAAAACAATTAGTCTTAGGTAACTTAGACTCGAGAAGGGACTGGGGGCATGCGAAAGATTATGTAGAGGCTATGTGGAAAATACTTCAACAAAAAAAACCAGATGACTATGTAATAGCAACTGGGAAACAATATAGTATAAGACAATTTATTAACTTTGTGGCTAAAAAGTTAAATATGAAAATTTCATGGAAGGGAAAAGGGTTAAACGAAAAAGGTTATGATGTTTTGAGTAAAAAAAATATAATTTTAGTTGATAAAAATTATATAAGACCCTTAGATGTTAATACTCTATTAGGGAATGCTGCAAAAGCACGAAGAGATTTGAAATGGAAACCCCAAATAAATATTCATAAACTCATTGATGAAATGATAACAGAGGAAATGAATATTTTAGGTAATGATCAATAAAAAAAGCAAAATTTTTGTTGCAGGCCACAGAGGTATGGTTGGATCTGCAGTTGTTAGAAGATTAAAAGAAAAAGGCTTTTCTAAAATTATATTTGCAGAAAAAAAAAAATTAAATTTACTTGACCAGAATAAAGTTTTTAAATTTTTAAAAAAAAAAAAACCTGATTTAGTAATTGTTGCAGCCGCTAAGGTTGGGGGAATTCAAGCGAACTCTAATTTTAAGCAAATATTTATTTATGAAAATCTTCAAATTCAAAATAATTTAATTCATGGATCATTTCTTGCAAAAGTAAAGAACCTCGTTTTTTTGGGATCAAGCTGTATTTATCCAAAATTTTGTAAACAACCAATGAAAGAGAGTTATTTACTAAGTGGTAAATTAGAGGAAACAAATGATGCTTATGCAATAGCTAAAATAGCCGGTATAACAATGTGTTACAATTACTCTCTAAAATATAAATTAAATTACCAGTCTTTAATGCCACCAAATTTATTTGGGCCTGGTGATAATTATGATTTGAAGAATTCTCATTTTTTTCCAGCTCTATTGAAAAAGGTTTATTTAGCAAAAATAAAAAGAAAAAAGATTCTTAATGTTTGGGGTACTGGAAAACCCAGAAGAGAATTAATGTTTGTTGAGGATTTTGTAGATGCTCTGATTTACTTTATGAACAAAAAAATAAAAGAGCCTTTTATCAATATTGGTGTAGGAAAAGATTTTACTATCGAATGGTATGCTAAATACATCATGAAAAAATTAGGGATAAAATTAAAAATTAGTTACGATAAAAATAAATTTGATGGTATGCCAAAAAAATGTCTAGATATAAGCCTTGCAAAAAAATACGGCTGGAAACCAAAGAACAACCTAGACTATGGTTTTGATCTAACTTTGAGAGATTTTCTCAAAAATAGATAAATTCGAGTTAAAATTATTATTTACAAGTTATAAATTTAAAGTATAAGTCTTATGCCTGGTGATTATTGCGAAGGTGTAATACCCGATCCCATTCCGAACTCGGTAGTCAAGCCCTTCTGCGCCGATGGTACTTTGTCTTAAGACATGGAAGAGTAGGACGTTGCCAGGCTTATAAATTATGAAAATAAAAAGCTCCCTTAAATCATTAAAAAAAAGAGATCTTAACTCAAAGTTAGTTAAGAGAAGAGGAAGAGTGTACATAATTAATAAAAAAAACCCAAAATTTAAAGCTAGACAGAAGTAATTTATGGATAATGAAAACCATAAAAAAACATGGGATAATTTTACGAAGTTCGTTCTTTGGGGGACAATTTCAGTCATTGTTATTTTAACACTTCTAGCTATTTTCTTACTATAATTTAAATGATAGTAGGTTCCATCATCGAAGATCGAAAAATTGAGAGCAGAGTTGCTCTTACTCCAGAGAATGTAAAAAAATTTCTTGGACTAGGCTTTAAAGTATTAATAGAAAAAAAATATGCTGAGCACATTGGAATAAACGACACTGAATATGAGTCATCAGGTGCAGAAATATCTGAAGATAAAAAAAAAATTTTGACTAATTCTAATTTCGTAGTCCAATTTAATTTACCATCTGAAGAATATTTAAATTCTTTAAAAGAAAATCAAAACTTAATTGGTGTATTCAATCCTTACTCAAATAAAGAAATTATATCTAACTTAACAAAAAAGAAAATCAACGTTTTTTCATTAGAACTACTTCCAAGAATTACCAGAGCTCAATCGATGGATATTCTTTCTTCTCAAGCAAACTTAGCTGGATACAAAGCTGTAGTAGAGGCTTTTGCAAACTTTAAAAAAGCAGTTCCCATGATGATGACAGCAGCAGGAACAATTCCAGCAGCAAAGATTTTAGTTGTAGGCGCAGGTGTTGCAGGATTACAAGCAATTGCAACAGCAAAACGAATGGGTGGTATAGTTTTTGCAACCGATGTCAGAATGTCATCTAAAGAACAAGTTGAGAGTTTGGGGGGTAAATTTTTGACTGTAGAAGGCGCAGAAAATCTTGAGACTTCTGGCGGATACGCTAAAGAAACTTCAGATGAATTTAAAAAAAAACAAGAAGATCTTCTTGCTGAAACTTTGAAAAAAATTGATATTGTAATCTGTACAGCATTAATTCCTGGAAAAAAAGCTCCAGTAATTATTAAAGAAAATATGATTAAAAATATGCAGCCAGGCTCTGTAATTTATGATTTAGCGGCTGTTCAGGGTGGAAACACTGCTGTAACTAAAGCTGATGAAGAAGTTGATTTAAATGGAGTTAAAATTATGGGTGAAAAAAATATATTAAACAAACTTCCAGTCTCAGCCTCAAACCTATATTCAAAAAACATATTTAATTTCGTATCTAATCTTTACGATAAAGAAAAAAAGAATGTTAATATTAATTTAGAGGATGAAATAATAAAGGAAACCTTGGTAAAGTAATTATGGAAATAGATCCGTTTATTTTTAGATTAAGTATATTTATATTATCAATATTTGTTGGTTACTATGTTGTATGGAGTGTAACTCCTTCATTACACACTCCTTTGATGTCAGTAACAAACGCAATATCTTCAGTAATTATAGTTGGAGCTATTATTGCCTCATTGGCAGGTACAAATTTAAGTGTTTTTAATCAATCTAGTATATTTGGATTTTTAGCTATCATATTGGCAGCAATAAATATTTTTGGTGGATTTTTGGTGACACAAAGAATGTTAGCGATGTACAAGAAAAAAAAGAAAGATAAAAAATGATCTCTGCAAATTTACTAGCAATATTCTATCTTATCTCAGGAATTTTGTTTATTTTAGCATTAAGAGGCTTGTCTTCACCAGAAACTTCAAGACAAGGTAATTTATTTGGAATAATTGGAATGGCAATTGCTATAACTGTTACGTTCCTTTCCATAGATAATTTCTCAAGTGGATTTCTTTATGTCATACTTTTCTTGCTTATTGGGGGTTCAATAGGTGCTTTCATTGCATTTAAAATTCCTATGACTGCAATGCCAGAATTGGTGGCTGGTTTTCATAGTTTGGTGGGGTTAGCTGCAGTGTTTGTTGCTATATCTGCTTTTATAAGTCCTGAAGTTTTTAATTTAGGTACTTCAGGAAATATTAAACTTGCTAGTCTAATCGAAATGTCGATAGGAGCGGCTGTTGGAGCAATTACTTTTTCAGGTTCAATAATAGCTTTTCTCAAATTGAGAGGCTTGATGTCAGGGTCTCCAATAACTTTTCCAGGACAACATATATTGAACTTATTAATTTTGATTTCTATAATTATTCTTACATACATTTTATGTTTAAATCAGTCTCCTAATTTTTTCTGGTCATTAATTGCCATTTCTTTTCTTGTCGGTTTTTTATTAATCATTCCAATAGGTGGCGCAGATATGCCAGTTGTAATTTCAATGCTAAATTCTTATTCAGGCTGGGCTGCAGCTGGAATAGGTTTTACCTTAGAAAATACTGCTTTAATAATCACTGGTGCTTTAGTGGGTTCCTCGGGTGCAATATTATCTTACATAATGTGTAAGGGTATGAATAGATCATTTTTTAATGTTATACTCGGAGGATTTGGAGGAACAGATCAAACTTCAAGCAAGACAAGTAAAGAACAAAAACCAGTGAAAAGTGGAAATGCAGATGATGCAGCTTTTTTAATGAAAAATGCTTCATCAGTTATAATTGTTCCTGGATACGGAATGGCTGTTGCTCAAGCGCAGCATGCGTTAAGAGAAATGGTAGACTCTCTGAAAAAGAATGGTGTTAAAGTTTCATACGCGATCCATCCTGTTGCAGGCAGAATGCCAGGACACATGAATGTTTTGTTAGCTGAAGCAAACGTTCCTTATGATGAAGTGTTTGAATTAGAAGAGATCAATAATGACTTTGCAAACTGTGATGTTGCGTATGTAATAGGAGCAAACGATGTTACAAACCCTGTTGCTAAAACAGATCCCCAAAGTCCAATATATGGTATGCCTGTGCTTGACGTTGAAAAAAGCAAGTCTGTTTTGTTTGTCAAAAGAAGTTTATCACCAGGTTATGCAGGTATAGACAACGATCTTTTTTATAGAGATAACACTTTAATGTTATTTGCAGATGCTAAAAAAATGACAGAAGATATAATTAAGAATTTATAATTTGACAAAAATATTTTGTGATATCGCAGACATAAATCTAATCAAAAAATTTGATAGAAAAAAAATTGTTAAAGGTTTTACCACAAACCCATCTTTAATGAGAAAAGCAGGAGCAAAAGACTATCAGAATTATTCAAAAAAGATTTTAAAAGTAACGAAAAAACCTATTTCATTTGAGGTATTCGCAGATAAACACGACGAAATGATAAAACAGGGAAAAAAAATTTCTAAGTGGGGAAAAAATGTATTTGTAAAAGTTCCTTATTCAAATACTAAAGGTAAATTTTCTGGGAAAGTAATTAAAGCTTTAAATTCAAAAAAAATTAAACTAAATATTACTGCTGTTTATAGTGCAAAACAAACTCAAAGGATTTTAAAAAATATAAATAAAAAAACTAAGGTAATAATATCGATATTTGCTGGAAGAATGGCTGATGCAGGAAAAAATCCATTACCCGAATTTAAAAAAAGTTTAAAGATCTCGAAAAAATTTAAAAATGTTGAAATATTATGGGCAAGTACGAGAGAAGCATACAATTTTTTACAAGCAAAAGAATTAGGTTGCCAAATTATAACTGTACCTCCAAAAATAATTGAAACAATAGAAAATTTTGGAAAAACTTTTGACAAACTTACTAAAGATACAGTTAAAGGATTTTTAATCGACAGCAAGAAGTCAAGATTTAAAATTTAATTGGTTGCGGGGGACGGATTTGAACCGCCGACCTTCAGGTTATGAGCCTGACGAGCTACCAGACTGCTCCACCCCGCGATATTAAATTCTGTTTTTAAGTTTGTTAAGTTTTTTAACCCTTTTAATATTCTCTTGCAGGATCCTTTTTTTTTTTTCGGATGGTTTTTCGTAAGTGTTTTTAAGTTTAACTATTTTAAAAAAGCCGTCTCTTTGGAGTTTTCTTTTTAAAACTCTCAAAGCTTGTTCTACATTATTGTCTTTTACGTCTATTTTAATAACATCCTCCAAAAAAAAAGTTTAAATAACACTTATAAAATTTCATGTCTATTAGTTTTTTTAAGAATTTTGACTTTGACTTGCTTTTAAAGCCTTCTCTCTTAATTTTTTCTCCCTCTTAATACGTCTTTCTGCTTTTTCACTTGCCTCGATAAGGTCTTTTTGAGTGAATAAATTCATCGCAACAGGGTCTTTTGCATTTAAATTATTATAATTCCAGTAACTTTTATTTCTAATAGATACAACTGAGTTTTTTGTTATACCAACAAGTTTAGCTATTTGAGAGTCCTTTAATTGCGGATAGCTTTTAATCAACCATAAAACAGAGTCTGGTTTATCTTGCCTTTTTGACAAAGGAACGTATTTCTTAATTTTCTTTTCATCAGATGTAATTTCCACATCAGTATTAGTAATTTTTAAAGCTCTATCTTGATCCTTGCTAGACAATTCTATCTCTTCTTTAGTCAGTTGTCCTGATGTGATAGGATTATAAGCTTTAATACCTTTTGCCACCTCTCCATCTGCGATACCTTGAACCTCTACCTCGTGTAGGTTACAAAAATCAGCAATTTGTTTAAATGTTAAAGTTGTGTTTTCTACAAGCCAAACAGCAGTTGCCATCGGCATTAATGGCGTTTGTGTCATTTTATTTGCTCTTAGATTTGAAGTTTTGGAATTTCTTATTGAATCTGCTTACTCTTCCTTTATCCAGCAGCTTTTGTTTACCACCCGTCCACGCTGAATGTGATTTTGGATCAATTTCTAATTTTAAAACCTCTCCTTCAGAACCCCATGTAGACTTAGTTTCAAATTGAGATCCATCTGTCATCTCTACTTTGATAGTATGATAGTCTGGGTGAATTTTTTTTTTCATAATGGAACTTATAGCAAATGAAAATTATAAAACAATTAAAACATAGAAATTTTGTTATTAATTTCCTTTTCAATACTTTGGTTGGATGCAATTAAGCTTATATTTTCAGTTTTTTTTAAATCAATATCACTTAAAACTCCACCAGCCTCTTTTACTAGCACTGAGCCTGCTGCAATGTCCCATAAACTTAAATTTTTGTGAAAACTTCCATCAAATCTTCCACACGATACATATGCAAGATCTAAAGCCGCACTACCCGTAATTCGAATTGTTAAACCATCTGAAGAAATTTTTTTACTGTTGGATGAGAATAAACATTCAGAAATCTCTTTTTTTCTTGAAACTCTTATACTCTTATTATTCATATATGCCCCAGAATTCTTTTCTGCATAATAGATTTCGTCTTTAATAGGATCAAATATTACGCCAGAAACTATTTCATTATCCAAAACTAAACCAACTGAAATACAGAAATGAGGAACGCCATTAATAAAATTTGTTGTACCATCTATTGGGTCTATAACCCAAAAGTTTTCTTTATCCTCATTTTTAATAAAACCACTTTCCTCAGTTAAAAAAGAATATTTTTTTTTTGATTTAGATAGTTCATTAACTAACATATCTTCGACTTTTTTATCTGAATTTGTGACAAAATTTTTTGGCCCCTTTATTGAAACTTGAAGTTTTTCAACTTCTCCAAAATCTCTAATCAATACTTTGGAAACTTTTTCACAGGACTTTATCATTAAATTTAAGTTTGGAGAAATTGAGTTCATGTTTATAATTTTTTTATGTATTCAATTGTCCTAGTGTCAACTAATATTTCATCACCACTCTCTATAAATGGTGGAACTTGAATCTTTACATCATTTTCTAAAATTGCAGGTTTGTAAGATGATGAGACTGTTTGACCTTTTAATGCAACATCGGTTGATTTTATTTTAAATTGTACTTGATTTGGTAATTCGATACCTATGGCTTTATCTTCATGGAATATTAGATCTACATTTAAGTTTTCTTTCAGCAGTTTGCCTTTTTCTCCTATTATATTTTTTTTAACATCTACTTGTTCGAAATTTTTTTGATTTATAAAGTAGTAATTTATTTCATCATCATACAAATAACTGAATTCAATATTCTCTATATTTGCCTTTTCTATCGTATCATTAGATCTGAATCTCTCATTTAGCTTTGTATTTTTATTTATGCTTTTCATCTCAACTTGACAAAAGGCTCCACCCTTACCAGGTTTGACATGTTGAGTTTTTAAGATTTCCCATAGATCATCTTTGTATTCAATCAACATTCCAACTTTAATTTCATTAGCGTTTATTTTCATAAAAATTCTCTAATTGCTTTTGCTGGTTTTTTATCCCAAATGCCTCCTGAGATAGCTAAAAAGTCTGGTTTATGCAACAGAAGTTTTCTAAAATTTTTATTAGTTATTCCCCCAATTATAACAACAGGTAGTTTTGTGAATCTTTTAGCCCAAGATATTAAACTTGGTTTTGCAATGAAATTTACTTTTTTTGTTTTTGATTTGAAAAAAGCACCAATCGCAATATAATTCGCACCATCTTTAACTGCATATCTAATCAATTTTTTTGAATTGTGACATGTTATACCAATGATTTTTTTTTTTAAAATTTTCCTTGCCTCTTGAATGACCATATCACTTTGTCCCAAATGACAACCATCTGCACCAATTTTTTTTGCCAGATTAGGATCATCATTTATTATTAATTTTACCTTATATTTTTTACAAATTTTTTTGATTTTAATTCCAATTTTTTTTCTCTCTATTAAAGAGTAGTGTTTCAATCTTAATTGAAAAAAACTTACTAAATTAGAACTGAGAACGATTTTTAAATTGGTATAAAAACTCTTATTTATTTTGTTTGGTGATATTAGATAAATAAACCTTTTTTTATTGGCTTTCAATTTCTTTAGACCATTTTCCTTGAGCAGCAAGAGTATTCATTTTTGCTCTGTGGTTAAATACTTTTTGGGTTCCCTCAATATCTTTTATATTCTTAGACCAAAATTTAAGAGCACCTTGCTGCAATGCTCGTCCGTAAGAGTAACTCATTATAAAACCAGTCTTATTCAATTTATTTATCAAATTTAAATTTTCTGTCGCTTCCAGTTCTGACTGTCCACCAGATAAAAAAGCTATACCAGGAACTTCCGATGGCACAGAACTTTTCAAGCAGTCCAGGGTTAATTTTGCTACCTCTTCATTAGAGATTTTTTCCTTTGATTTATTTCCAGCTAGAATCATATTTGGTTTTAATATTACTCCTTTTAAATCAACTTTATGAAGAATAAGCTCCTCAAAACATTTCTTAATGACTTCGGAGGTTTTTTGAAAACAATCTTTAGCGGAATGGTCTCCATCCATTAAAACCTCTGGTTCAACAATTGGCACCATATTACATTCTTGTACTAATGCGGAATATCTAGCTAACGCGTGTGCATTAGAGTGAATAGATAATTTGCTCGGGAAATCTTTTGATATATTGTAAACACCTCTCCATTTAGTGAACTTTGCTCCAAATTTATAGTATTCTTTTAGTCTATCCCTTAAACCATCTAACCCCTCTGTAATTTTTTCATTAGGTGACCCAGCTAAAACTTTTGCACCGGTATCTACTTTTATTCCAGCGCAAGATCCCATACTCTCAATTAAATCTGGTATCTTGTTTTTTTTTGAGGATGTCTGCTTAATTGTTTCATCGTACAATATAACGCCGCCAATACAATTTTTCATCTCTGATGAACAAAAAAGAGTTTCTCTAAAAAGTAATCTATTTTCCGGGGTTGAGGGTACACCTACACCATCTAGCCTTTTGGTCATTGTTCCCGTGCTTTCATCTGCAGCCAGGATTCCTTTACCATTTTCAAGAATTTTATTTACAATATTATTTAGTTCAGACATATTAATTTAGAGCTTTTATACCAGGAAGTTCTTTGCCTTCAAGATATTCTAAAAAAGCTCCACCAGCAGTTGAAACAAAATTAAAATCTCTTATTGCGTTTATCTGATTTAACACTGCAATTGTATCTCCACCTCCTACAACAGAAAAAATTGAATTATCTTTATTTTTTTTAATAATCATTTTTGCTATTTCATAACTACCTAAAGCAAAATTTGGATTTTCAAAATAACCCGCCGGACCATTCCACAAAACAGTTTTACTATTTTCGATAATATCTTCAATTTCCTTTAAAGTTTTTGGGCCAATATCGAGAATAAAATCATCTGCTGATATTTCGGTTAAGTCTTTGATTTGTGATTTGTCATCCATGCTTTTTCCAATTTTAACATCTTTTGGATAAATTATCGAACATGAGTGATCATTAGAGTTTTTAAAAATATTTTCTATTTCTTTTTCACAATTCTCCTCCTTAATTGACTTTCCAATTAAATTTCCTTTGTAGCTCAAGATATTATTTGCCATTCCACCAACAACAATAATGTTATCAAATTTTGGTATTAAATTTTTAATTAAATTAATCTTAGTTGAAATTTTTGATCCCCCAATGATACATGTAACTGGTCTTTTTATTTCACTCGTTACTTTATTGAGAGCATTTATTTCAGTTTCTAGTTGCAACCCAGCAAATGACGGCAAAAATTCAGTAATTTTACTTATTGAGGCGTGAGCTCTGTGTGAGCAAGAAAAAGCATCATTTACATAAAGATCTGCAAGACTCGCCAATTGTTTTGAAAAATTTGTGTCATTTTCTTCTTCTTCTTCATAAAACCTGATATTCTCTAAAAATACAATTTGGCCATCGAAATTTTTAAATAATTTATCTTTTTTAATCATAAAAATATTTTCATTAATGAGTTTGATTTTTTGATTTATTTTACTCTCTAAATTTTCACAAATCGGTTTCAAAGAAAGTTCTTTGTTAACTTTCCCTTTAGGTCTCCCAACATGTGAAATTATAACTATCTTGCAATTTTTTTTTATTAAAAAATTGATTACAGGTAAAATCTTATCAATTCTTGTATGATCTGTGATAACTCCATTTTTTAATGGAACATTCAAATCCAATCTTAATAATATTACCTTTTGATTAATATTTTCTTGATCTTTAATATTGTTCATTAAGAAATTTTATGAAGATACGCCGCAATATCACACATTCTATTTGAAAAACCCCACTCATTGTCATACCAAGCAGAAATTTTACCCATATTTTTACCTATAACATTTGTTAATGATGCATCCACTATAGAGGAAGCTGGGTTGTGATTAAAATCAATTGAAACAAGTTTTTCTTCTGTAATTTCTAAAACTTTAATTTTCTGTTTCTTGCTGAAGTTTTTAAAGGCAGAGTTAATTTTTTCAACAGATAGATCTTTTTTGGAGCAAAATATTAATTCAATTAAAGAAACGTTTGGGGTTGGTATTCTCATTGCTACTCCCTCCAGCTTTCCTTTTAAAGAAGGTATAATTTCACCAATCGCTTTTGAGGCACCAGTTGAGGTTGGTACAATTGATTGACTAGCTGTTCTTGCTCTTCTTATATCTTTATGTGAATTATCTAAAATTCTTTGATCAGTTGTAAAAGAATGAATTGTAGTCATAAAACCTTTTTCAATTTTAAAATTTTCATTTAAAACGTGAGCGACAGGTGCAAGACAATTAGTTGTACAAGATGCGGCAGATATAATTTTATCTTCCTTCTTAATTTCTTTTTCGTTAACTCCAAATACTATTGTCTTATCAGCGTTTTTGCATGGAGCTGAAACAATAACTTTTTTTGCTCCATTACTTAAATGTGGGATTAGTTTTTCCTTAGAATTAAATTTACCAGTGCATTCAAGTACAAAATCAACATCATTGTCTTTCCAATTAATTTCTTCCAGCTTATTAATTTGTGAATAATAAATTTTATTACCATTAATATTTATATAGCTTTTTTCTATTGATATATCCGCGTTGAATTTTCCGTGAATACTATCTCTTTTCAGTAAAGCACAAGCAGTCTCAATGTCAGCTCTATTATTTATATGTTGAATTTTTAGGTTAGAATGATCCTCTTCAAATATTGATCGAACTACCATTCTACCAATTCTACCTAAACCGTTTATCCCAATTTTAGTTTTCATAAACTTTTCTTTATTTTTTGTACAATATTTTCAACATCTAATTCAAAGTGTTTATAAATATCTTTATATGGTGCGCTCTTACCAAAATTATCTATTCCTAAATTTAATCCACTGGTTCCTGTATATTTTTTCCAATAACTAGTTTCCGATGCTTCTATAGAAACTTTAAGCGTATCTTCTTGCAAAATTTCTTTTTTATAGTCGTTGTTTTGATTATCAAATATTTCATGGCATGGCATTGATATAACTTTTGAATAGATATTTTCTGTGGCTAATTTATGACTAACTTTTATTGCGAGATCAGTTTCAGAGCCTGTCGCTAATATTGTTACCTTAAGATTATCTCCATTTCTTAAAATTTCATAAGCTCCTTTAGAGCAAAGATTGTTAGTGATTACCTCTTTTCTTACAGGGTCTATTTTTTGTCTTGTTAGAGCGATTACACTTGGTTTATTTTTACTTTCTAAAGCCAACTGCCAACATTCAAAAGTTTCAATGGTATCGGATGGTCTAAATACATTTAAGTTTGGTATAGATCTCAACATTGCAAGCTGTTCAACAGGTTGATGGGTTGGACCGTCTTCTCCAAGACCAATTGAGTCATGGGTTAAAACATAAATTACCCTTTGGCCCATCATTGCAGCCAATCTGATAGAAGGCTTGCAATAATCACTAAATATTAAAAAAGTTCCACCATATGGAATAAGATTACTATGCAGTGAGATTCCATTCATAATTCCACACATTGCGTGTTCTCTCACTCCGTAATGAATATAATTTCCCCCAAAATTTCCTGGCTTAATTATTTTATGATTTTTTGTTTTTGTATTATTTGAACCCGCAAGATCAGCCGAGCCACCAATTAAGTTTGGTAGTTTTGAAACTATATCTAAAAATTTTTCTGAGGATTTCCTTGTCGCAATTGGTTCTAGTGATTTTAAATAATCATTTTTTACTTGCTCTATTTCACTTATAA
Organism: uncultured Pelagibacteraceae bacterium; assembly: GCA_902631265.1. GTDB lineage: Bacteria > Pseudomonadota > Alphaproteobacteria > Pelagibacterales > Pelagibacteraceae > Pelagibacter. The sequence continues at coordinate 29,696 of CACOXX010000003.1, forward strand.
TCTCATCGTCTAAAATATTGAATTCAGGTTCGTATGATTTATTTTTTTCTGCTTTTGAAGAGGCGCTTTCCCCTATTTTTCTCCACTCACTTAAAATTTTTTCAGGGATCTTAAAAGGCTCATAATTCCATTTTAATTTTTTTCTTACTAGCTTTACCTCATCGGTACCTAGCGGGCTTCCATGCGATGATGCTTTCCCACTTTTATTTGGTGAGCCATAACCAATTGTAGTCTTACAAGAAATAGCAAATGGTTTTTTCGAATTTTGAGCTTTTTTTAAAGCGGTAAAAATTTGTTTATCATTATGACCGTCTATTTCTAAATAGCTCCAACCATAACTCTCAAATCTTTTTTTTATATTATCAGAAACAGCAAGATTAGTAGGGCCATCAATCGAGATTGAATTATTATCAAAAAGGAGTATCAAATTTTTTAATTTTATATGACCCGCAAAACTTAAGGCTTCATGGCTTATTCCTTCCATAAGGCATCCATCACCTGCCAAGACATAAGTTTTATGATCTATCTTTTTTTTTCCTAACCTCTTTTTTAATATTTCTTCAGCGAGCGCAAAACCCACAGCATTTGATATTCCTTGTCCTAATGGCCCAGTCGTAGTCTCTATCCCTGAATTAGAATGATATTCAGGATGCCCGGCACAAATACAGTCAAGTTTTCTAAAGTTTTTAATGTCATCTATGGAAACACTTTTGTAACCAGTTAAATATAAAAGTGAGTAAAGAAGCATAGACCCATGACCAGCAGAAAGAACGAACCTATCTCTATTAAACCAACTAGGATCTTTAGGATTAAATCGTAAAAAGTTTTTAAATAAAACTGTAGCAACATCAGCCATTCCCATTGGCATTCCAGGATGACCAGAATTCGCTGCTTCAACAGCATCTAAAGATAGAAATCTTACAGCATTAGCTAAATCTTTATGTTTTATTTTCAAAAATATTCCTATCTAGACTAAGAGACTCATTAATATATAATTATATATATATGAAATATATCAGCGAAAAAGAAAAAAAACTTGAAGACGCACTAAAGAAATTAAAAAAACTTGATCTTAAAAATGACCAGATATCTGGAGACATTAAAGAATTAGTTGATCAAAAAAATCAATTAGAAATTGAAAAAAATGAATTGGAAAAAAAATACAAAAATTTAACTGATGAACACGGTAATCTTCAAGTTAAAATCAAACAAATGATGGTTGAAAAAAAAGAGGACAGAAAGAAAAGATTAGAGTTTGACGAAAAAATTGATGAATTAAATCAAGAAACAGATACTTTACTTGATGAGATTGAAAAATGGCAAATGTAAATATTAAATTTAATGGAAAAGACTTTCTTCTTTCATGTGAAGATGGTCAAGAGGATCATCTTGAAGAGTTAGCAGCAAATTTAAATAATAAATTTGAAAAATTAAAAAATGACTTAGGAAACATAGGTGAAAATAAATTATTATTGATCACTGCTATAAAAGTTATGGATGAGTATTTTGATACCAAAAAAAATGTTGAGAAAAAAAAGCTAGAATTAACTAATCTCACTGAAAAATTTAAAGAACTGAAATCTCTTGTATACGGCTACAAGGATGAAAAAGAAGATGAAGCAACCAAATTGAACAATGATATCAACAACTTGCAAAAAGAGCTTGATAAAATAAACAATAATTATGATCAATTAATTTCTAACACTGCAAAAGAAATAGAGGAATTTGTTGAACGAGTTAATCTTAAAAATTAGATTTAGTAGTGAACAAATTTCAATTAAGAAAAAAAATTTTTAAAGTTCGATCAAAATTTGCCAAAAAAAAAAACACTGTAAATTCTGAGGCAATAATCAAATTGATTGAGCAGAAATCTTCTAACAAAAGAGTTGGATTGTATTATCCGTTTGGTGATGAGTTATCTACTTTGGAATTAATGAATCGATTAATTAGGAAAAAATTTATAATTTCTTTACCTATAATTAATAATAAATCTGAGATGTCTTTTTATAGTTGGAATCCTAATGAGCCTTTAACAATAAACAGATATGGTATCTTAGAGCCTTTTAAGAGAAAAAAAATAACTCCTTCAACATTAATAATTCCGATGTTAGCTTTTGACTCTAAATTAAATAGACTTGGTTATGGAGGAGGTTTCTATGACAGGTTTATTCAAAAAATTGAGAAACAAAATAACTGTGTTAAAATCGGACTTGCTCTTTCTTGTCAAAAAATTAATAAAGTGCCAGTTGATAAACATGATAAAAAAATGGATTTCATAATTACTGAAAAAAGAATTTATAAATGAAAATTTTATTTTTAGGTGACATTGTAGGACCCTCGGGTTGTATGGTTGTAGAAAAATATCTTAAGAAGATTGTTAAGGAAAATAAAATAAATTTTGTGATAGCAAATGGTGAAAACGCAGCTCATAACGGAGTAGGTATTACAAAAGATGTTTTAGACAATCTAATTAAATTTGGAGTAAATGTACTTACAACTGGAAATCATGTTTGGGATCATAAAGAAACTTTAAAACTTGTTGAAGATGATAACAGACTTTTGAGACCATTTAATCTTATTGGAATATCTCCAGGAAAAGGATTTGAAATTTATCAAACATCAAAAAGTTTTAAAATAGGTGTACTTAATTTAATGGGAAATGTTTTCATGAGGAAAAGTGAAGATGTTTTCAAAACAGCTGAAAATTTTCAAAAAAAATATCAGCTTAGAAGAGATTATGACTTTTTAGTTGTCGATTTGCATTGTGAAACTACTTCAGAAAAAATGGCAATGGGACATTTGTTTGATAGTAAAGCTACTTTAGTAACTGGTACTCACACTCACATCCCAACAAATGATGCGAGGGTTTTAAAAGGTGGGACCGCCTATATAACAGACTCTGGAATGTGTGGTGACTATGACTCAGTAATTGGGATGAATAAAGAAAACTCATTAAAAAGATTCTTCAAACTAGATTCTGAAAAACATTATCCATCTTTAGGGGATGGTTCTTTATCAGGTGTTGTGGTAGATTGCGATGAAACTACAGGACTAGCTAAAAATATTAATAGTATAATTGTTGGTGGTGTTTTAAATAACTCAAAATAATATGGCAGGACATTCTCATTGGGCTGGTATAAAACATAAAAAGGGCAGAGCGGACAAGGAAAGATCAAAAATTTTTTCCAAACTTTCTAGGGAAATTACTGTAGCTGCTAAACTTGGAGATAAAGATCCTTTAATGAATCCGAGACTAAGATCTGCTATTCAGGCAGCAAGATCCTCAAACATGCCAAAAGATAATATTGAGAGAGCAATTGATAAATCGAAATCATTAAATCAAACAAATTTTGAGAAAATAAGATATGAAGGTTTCGGTAAAGATAAAGTAGCTATAATTGTTGAGGCGCTAACAGATAACAAAAATAGAACAGCCTCAAAATTAAGAACAATTTTTCAAAAAAACGGTGGTAATTTGGGTACCCAAGGTTCTGCAGCACACAATTTTAAACAAATTGGCGTGATTAGAATAGACATAAATGAAATTAAAGACGATAAAATTTTTGAACTAGCAATTGATGCTGGTGCAGATGAATGTTTTTCTTTTGATAATTTTCACGAGATTCATTGTGGTTCTGAGGATATCTATTCTATAAAAAAAAAGATCGAGTCCAATGTTGAAAACTTTATATCAACCGAAATTGAATGGATCCCACTAAATAAGATTTCTAGCAGAGGTGAGAATAAAGAAGACATAAAAAAACTTATAGAATCATTAGACGATGATGATGATGTTCAAAGGGTTTATTCAAACTTTGGAGAAGAAGATTAAATAATGTTAATAATTGGAATAGATCCTGGAATTAATGGTGCTATATGCTTGTTTAAAGATGGAAAGATAATGGATGTATTTGAAATGCCGAAAATGGCTGTAGGAAAAAAAAACAAATCACAGGTTAATGCCTCTCAAATATTTAACGAAATTCAAAAAGCTATAGAGGGGGAAGATAAGACGAAAGTAATAGCTGTTATAGAGCAGGTTTCTGCGATGCCAGGACAGGGTGTTACTAGCATGTTTAATTTTGGACAATCATTTGGAGTGTTAAAAGGAATCTTTTCTGCAATGCAAATTCCAATGGATTTCGTCTCACCAGTTAAATGGAAAAAATTCTTTAATTTAATCAATACAAATAAAGACGCTAGCAGAACAAAAGCTATTGAGATATACCCTTATTTTTCGTCAAAATTGTCAAAAAAAAAAGATGCTAATAAAGCTGATGCAATATTAATTTCTAGTTTTTACTACCAAAACGCAAAATATTAGATTTATTTGATCTTTCAGGTCAAATTGATGACACATTTTAGTGTGAAAGATTTTTAATGGAAGCCGATATTGCATCACAATCAGTTGGATTGGGGAGTTCAGTAGATTTTTCTTTATGGAGTTTGTTCATTAGAGCAGACATAATAGTGAAATCAGTTATAATTCTATTAATTGCAGCATCAATATATACTTGGGCAATTATCATAGAAAAATTCAAGTTATTTAAGAAAATTAATATAACAACACAAGAGTTCGAGGAAAAATTCTGGAAAGCTAGATCTGCTGAGAGTTTTTATAATAATTTACCAGCAAATATTGATGATCCGATGTCAAATGTTTTTAAAAAGACTATGCAAGTTGTATTAAAATCAAGATCCAGAAGTAATTTGAGTGAAAAGCTTTCAGGTTTATTAGAGTCTAATATAGAAAATGAGGTTAACAAACTTGAAAAAAATTATTCATTTCTTGCTACTGTAGGTTCGACAGCACCTTTTATTGGTTTGTTCGGAACTGTTTGGGGAATTATGAACTCCTTTCAGTCAATTGCTGTTTCAAGAAATACAAGTTTAGCAATAGTTGCACCAGGTATAGCCGAAGCATTATTTGCGACAGCACTCGGCCTTTTAGCAGCAATTCCAGCAGTTGTGGCATATAATAAGTTTAATAATGACTCTAAAAAATATTCCCAAAGATTAGAAAATTTTGCCAAAAGATTTATCTCTACTATTTAACGAATGGCCTTTAATTTTAAAAATAAGTCTAAAGATCCCATAAGCGAAATAAATGTAACTCCATTTGTGGATGTTATGCTAGTTCTTTTAATTGTTTTTATGGTAACAGCTCCATTACTGACAGTTGGTGTTCAAGTAGATCTACCAGAAAGTTCTGCTGACTCACTTCCTGAGGAACAAGAACCATTAACTTTGAGTATAAACTCAAAAGGAGAGATTTTCATTCAAGAGTCTAAAGTCGAATTTGATAATGTGGTTGCCAAAATATTGGCTGTTTCAAAAAATAGAACAGATACAAGAATATATGTAAGAGGTGATAAGACTATAAATTATGGTCGGGTTTTAGAGGTTATGGGGATGCTTTCTGGCTCAGGGTTTACGAAAGTAGCTTTGATTTCGGAACCATATAAAGAAAGGTAATCTATTGTGACAAACAATATAATTATATCTTCTGCACTACATTTGTTACTTATTATTATAACAGCATTAAGTCTTCCTTTCTTAGCAAAAAAACCAATAGATCTTCCACCAATAGTCTCAATAGAACTTATACAAATTACTGACAAAACATCTATACCATACGCTCCTAAAGCAAAAAAAATTATTGAAGAAATAAAGAAGAAGGAAAAGGAAAAACTTGTTTCTGAGCAGGCACCACCCAAAAAAGTTAAAAAAGAAAAACCAGATGCAATACCATTACCAGATCAACAAAAAAATATTGTAAAAAAACCAGAAGAGGATAAACAAAACCCAGAAAAAATTGATGATGAAATTAAACAAGTTTCAGAATTTGAAAAAAAAGAATTATTTGATCCAAACAATATTGCTGCGTTAATTGATAAGTCAAAAGAAGAAACTGCAGAGATGATTAAAAGTGATAATAAGGTAACTCAATCACAGAGAAAAAGTGTTATTTCTTCTGGATTGACCTTGAATGAGGAAGATGCTCTTAAAGCCCAAATTTTTGGATGCTGGAGTATTCCATTAGGTTTACCTTACAATGAAAATCTTCTTGTAAGGATTAAACTAAATTTAAAACCTGATGGTACAATTATAAATTCTGAAATTCTTGACCATGCTCGAATGAATAAACCTGGACAAGGATTTTATAAAGTTTTGGCAGAAAGTGCTCTAAGAGCAATTAGGTTATGTCAGCCTTTGAGAGTTCCAACTACTGGTTATGAGAGATGGAAAGAAATTCAATTAAATTTTGACGCTAGGGAGATGCTTCAAGGATGAGAAAATTTATTTTTTTAATTTATATTTGCTTATTTGTTTTTAACTGGGGCAAAGCTTGGTCTCTTATAGAAGTGGATATTACTAGAGGTAATCTAAATCCTTTACCACTAGCAGTATCGCCATTATCTGTTGATCAAAATTCCAAAGAAAAATTTAAAGATTTATTAAAACTTGAAGATATAGGTGTTGAAATATCAAAAGTTGTTGAAAATAATTTAAGACAATCAGGTTTATTCAATCCGTTGGATCCAAAAGCTTTTTTACAAAAACCAGATATTGCACATGTAAAACCAAGATTTGAAGATTGGGCGTTAATAAAAGCTCAAGCTTTAATTACTGGAGAAGTAAAAATAGTTGATGAAAAGCTTAGAGTTGAGTTTAGATTATGGGATGTATTAGCTGGTAAAGAAATTATGGCGTTAGCATTCACCACTGTTTCAGAAAATTGGAGAAGAGTTGGGCATATAATTACTGATAAAGTTTACCAAAGGTTGACAGGTGAAAAAGGTTATTTTGATACTAGAATTATTTATGTTGCTGAAGAAGGACTTAAAACAAGTCGTATCAAGAAATTAGCAATTATGGATCAAGATGGATTTAATACGAAGTACTTAACTCTAGGAAATGAATTAGTATTAACACCAAGATTTAATCCAACAAATCAAATGGTCACTTATTTATCTTATTTTAAAAATCTACCTAGAGTGTATTTACTAGATATTGAAACAGGTATTCAGGAAGTTGTTGGAGACTTTCCTGGTATGACATTTGCTCCGCGTTTCTCTCCTGATGGAAAAAAAATTATCATGAGTTTTGCTAAAGATGGAAACTCAGATATTTATACTATGGACCTTGAAAGTAGGGAGGTTGAAAAAATCACAAACCATCCATCAATTGATACATCACCATCATATTCTCCGGACGGTAAATATATTTGCTTTAATTCAGATAGAAGTGGGTATCAGCAAATTTATGTAATGAGAAGTGATGGTTCAAAAGTTAAAAGGATTTCTTTTGGAAATGGTCTTTATGGAACACCTGTATGGTCTCCTAGAGGCGATTTAATAGCTTTCACAAAACTTCATAAGGGAAAGTTTTATATTGGCGTAATGAGAACAGATGGAACTGGCGAAAGATTGCTTACAGAAAACTATTATCAAGAGGCTCCTTCATGGTCTCCTAATGGGAGGGTTTTAATTTTTTATAGAGAGACAAAATCGGACTCTGCAGGCAAGGGCTTTTCAGCCAAACTTTGGTCTATCGATCTCACAGGATATAATGAAAGAATGGTCAAAACTGAGACTGATGCTTCAGACCCATCTTGGTCGTCATTATTGACTGATTAATTATGATATTTTACAAAAAAATTAATAATTCCTTGATTTTTAAGCTTGAAAGATCTAATTAGTTGTGAAAAAGTACAAAATTAACTTTTAAGGAGCAGTAATGAGTTTAAACAAAATTTTTAGAAATACTTTGCTAATAATTTCTGCAAGTATTCTATTATCTGCATGTGCCGTAAAAACTACAGGTAAAATGCAAGGTGACGTATACACTGGAAAAGATACAGTTGAGTATTTAGCTTCTGGTGTGCCAGACAGAGTTTTCTTCGCAACTAATGAAACAGTTTTGACTACTGCTTCAAGAGAAACATTAAGAAAACAAGCTTCATGGTTAAGAAAAAATTCAAAAATAAACGTAGTTCTTGAAGGTCACGCTGACGAAAGAGGCACAAGAGAATACAACTTAGCTTTAGGTGAGAGAAGAGCTAATGCAGCTAAAGATTATTTAATGACTTATGGAATATCTGGAAATAGAATTTCAGTAATAAGTTATGGAAAAGAAAGACCGGTAGACTCTGGTTCAAATCCTTTAGCTTGGTCAAAAAACAGAAGATCAGTAACAGTAAAAGCTAACTAATAATTTATAATTTCAGACCCCAATAACATAAGTTGTTGGGGTCTTTTTTTTGCCATCATTATAGATAGAAATCAACTAATGAAATTTTTAGAGTATATAAATAAAAGTATATTTGTTTTAATAATATTTATTTTTTCAATTATTTCTTTTGTCAAGGCAGAAGAAACAGAAACCTTAAAAGTATTAAAAACATTACAAAAAGATTTAAAAACTTTAGAAAAAGCTGTTTATTCACAGTCTTCAAATATAATTACAACTAGTAAAACAAAATTAAGTTCAAATGATGAAGATGTGCTTACAAGACATTTATTAAAATTGTCTGAGATAGAAAAACAATTTCAAGATTTGACAAATAAATTTGAAGAAATAAATTTTAAAATTGATAAACTATCAAGTAGATTATCAAAAGTTCAAGCAGATAATCAATTAAGGTTCCAAAATTTAGAGGGCGAGGACATTGACAAAAAAGTTACATCTAAGAAAAAAGTTTTACCTGGCTCTTCTCAACCACAAGATCTTGGCGCAGTATCTTACAAGTCATCAGAAACAAATGAATTAACACAACAAACCCAATCAATAGATACAACTGGTACAGTCATAACCGAAAAATTTGTGTCAGAAGAAAAAATCTTACCTAACGATAAACCCGATAAACAATACGAGTTTGCTACTAGTTTTTTAAAGCAAGGAGACTATACGACAGCAGAAAGAGCGCTTAGAGAATTTGTGATGACAAATCCTGAACATAAAATGGCAGGTAGCGCACAATATTGGTACGCAGAAACATTTAGAATTAGACAACTTTACACAGATGCTGCTTCTGCTTACTTAGAGGGTTATCAAAAATATCCTAAAAGTGAAAAAGCAGCTATAAATTTACTTAAGCTTGGAGTATCATTAGTGCAAATTGGAGAAAAAGATCAAGGGTGTTTAATGATTACAGGAGTTAAAAAAGAATATCCTGATGCAAAACAATCAGTTCTTCAAAAAGCAAAATATGAAGAAAAAAAGTTCGAGTGTAAAAAGAAAAAATCTTAAAAATTCAGTTTTTAGTCCTCAAATAAAAGATAAAAGAATAAAAAAAATCTATCAAAGATTTGAATTTTTAATTAAACAGAAAGAATTCAAAGGGTACTTAGTTGCAGTATCTGGTGGTGCAGATAGTCTTGCTTTAGCATATCTTTCAAAATGTTATCAAATTAAAAATAAAGATAATAACTTTCACTATGTTCATGTAGATCACAAACTAAGAGACAAATCCTCGAAAGAGGCTGGGACTTTAAAAAAAATCTTAAGAAAATTTAGAATTGAGTGCAAGATAATTACTTGGAAAAAAAAGACAAATACTAAAAAAACTCAATCAGAGTCTAGAGATTACAGATTTAAGGTATTTGATGGTTTTTGCAAAACAAAAAAAATTAATACATTATTATTAGGCCACCATTTTGATGATTTTCAAGAAAACTTCTTCATCAGATTATTAAGGGGCTCTGGTCTTAAGGGACTAGTATCATTTTATAATTATAGAAATTTGCAAAGAAATAATATTAATATTGTTAGACCATTACTTGATTTTTCAAAAGAAGATTTATTGTACGTGACTAAAAATATTTTTAACTTCTATATAGATGATCCATCAAATAGAAGCTTAGAGTATTTGAGATCACGTGTAAGGTTTATGATTAACAATCTTAAAAAAATGGCCTAGATCAAAAAAAGTTTAAAATGACTTTTGAAAATTTAATATCCTCGAATAACTCAATTGAATTTTTCGTACAAAAAAATATCAGTGAGAATTCTTATATCAGTCCGTCAAAAAATAATAATAATAAAGCACTCTTATCTTTAAAGTTTTTTAGTAGTACTGATGAAATAATTTTAAGGTCCTTTACAAAAATTTTACAAGATATAAGTGGTAGATTTTTCCCCGCTAGAGGCAAGGGTGTCTCAAGGATTATTAATCAAATTAAACAAAAATCCTTGACCAAAACAACTATAGGAGGATGTGTTATTGAAAAAATAGAGAATTCAGTAGTTATTTCTAAGGAAAACACAAAATAAACTCATTTGTGTAACAATTTAGCACTTGTTAAATTTAGAATAATTCTTAACTTATAACATTATGAATTTAAAGAATCTAGCTATGTGGGTGATCATTGTTGTTTTGACTATAGGTCTTTACAACATGTTCAAGAATCCACAAAATCTTCAAAACAAAAATAATAAAACAATTATTTTCTCCGAATTTTTAACAGAAGTTGATAATGGAAGGGTTGTAGAGGTTCAGATTCAAGGTAACAATATTAAAGGTGTTATGGCCGATGGATCGGTTTTTTCAACATACTCACCGAACGATCCAAACTTAATAGAAAAATTAACTGATAAAGGTGTAAGTATATCTGCAGCTCCACTTGATGAGAAAATGCCATCTTTGTTTGGAGTTCTTTTATCGTGGTTCCCAATGTTACTTTTAATCGCTGTTTGGATATTCTTTATGAGACAAATGCAAGGTGGCAAAGGTGGTGCCATGGGATTTGGAAGATCAAAAGCAAAGATGATGAATGAGGTTAAAGGGAAAGTTACTTTTAACGATGTTGCTGGAGTTGAGGAAGCAAAAGAGGAAGTTCAAGAAGTGGTAGAGTTTTTGAGAGATCCAAAAAAATTTAGTAGATTGGGTGGCAAGATACCAAGAGGTTGTTTGTTAGTAGGACCTCCGGGTACAGGAAAAACTTTACTTGCTAGAGCTATTGCCGGTGAAGCAGGTGTTCCTTTCTTCACGATTTCTGGATCAGACTTTGTTGAAATGTTTGTTGGAGTTGGTGCTTCAAGAGTTAGAGATATGTTTGAACAAGGTAAAAAACATTCACCATGCATAATTTTCATTGACGAGATAGATGCTGTTGGAAGAAGTAGAGGCGCAGGTTTAGGTGGAGGCAATGATGAAAGAGAACAAACATTAAACCAATTGCTGGTTGAGATGGATGGATTTGATACAAATGAGGGTGTAATAATTATTGCTGCAACTAACAGACCTGACGTTTTAGATCCAGCGCTTTTAAGACCAGGAAGATTTGATAGACAAGTTGTAGTTTCAAATCCAGATATTATAGGTCGAGAAAAGATTTTAAAAGTTCATGCTAAAAAAATTTCTATGTCTCCGGATGTAAATTTAAGAACTATCGCAAGAGGAACACCTGGATTTTCAGGAGCAGATCTTGCTAATTTAGTTAACGAGGCTGCATTGTTAGCAGCAAGAAAGAATAAAAGAATTGTAACATCTCAAGAGTTCGAAGATGCCAAAGATAAAGTAATGATGGGCGCTGAAAGAAGATCAATGGTTATGACAGAAGACGAAAAGAAATTAACTGCTTACCACGAGGGTGGTCATGCAATAGTTTCTTTTAATCTACCAAATTATGATCCAATACATAAAGCGACAATCATTCCTAGAGGAAGGGCATTAGGAATGGTAATGAATTTACCTGAGAGAGATAAGCATGGTCATTCTATTAAATATTTAAAAGCAAGATTAGCTGTGTGCTTTGGAGGAAGAGTTGCCGAAGAACTTATATTTGGTAAGGATAATATATCAACAGGTGCTGGTGGAGGAAACGGTTCAGACATTAATCAAGCAACTCAATTAGCAAGGGCAATGGTTACTAAGTATGGAATGAGTGAGGAACTTGGTCCTGTGGAATATGGTGAAAATCAAGAAGAAGTTTTTCTTGGAAGATCTGTTACACAAACACAAAGTGTTTCAGAGGCAGTGGCTCAAAAAATTGATAGAGAAATAAGAAAACTTGTAGATGAAGGTTATAATCAAGCAAAAACTATCTTAACAACTAAAATTGACGATTTACATAAGATAGCAAAAGCTCTTCTAACTTATGAAACTTTGACTGGTGAGGATATAGCAAAAATAATAAATAAAAACGAATATCCGCCTAATAAGGAAGATTTAAAAGTTGAGGATGAAAGTTCTGACTCTGCTTTAGGATCAATTGGTTTAAAACCAAAAATTGTTCATTAATATTTAATGTTAAAATATTACACTAGAGCGTGTAATTTCTATTATGGTGACCATTCAACTCTGATGGTCAATAAAAAACTTGCTCTCCCACTTAATGGAAATAATAAAATTTCTTTTGATACAATAGAACTTATAACAAGAAAAAAGAAAAAAAAAATCCACATTTCAAAATTAAATTTTTTAAGTAAAATTTTAAAGAAAAAAGTAAAATTAGATATAAAAAATATAACAAAAAAAAAAAACTTTTCTAAACTAAAGTTTAAGTCTTTACCTTTAATAATGGGAGTTGTTAATTTAACTCCTGATAGTTTTTCAGATGGTGGAAAATATAATAATCATAAAGATGCTTTAAAAAGAATAAAACATTTTATTAAAAAAGGATCATCAATTATTGACATAGGGGGAGAGTCCACAAGACCAGGATCAAATGATGTAAATGAAAAAATTGAGTGGAAAAGGATTAAGGAAGTATTAAAAAAAACAAAAAAACTAAAAAACGTAATATCTATTGATACTCGAAAAAGTGCCATAATGGAAAAAAGTTTAAAATATGGTGCTCATATCATTAATGATGTCTCCGGACTCGATTACGATCCTAATACACTAAAAATCCTAAGAAATAAAAAAACTCCCTTTATAATTCATCACATGCAAGGTAACCCAAAAACAATGCAAATTAAACCTTCGTATAAAAACGTTTTGCTAGATATTTATGACTTCTTTCAAAATAAAATTTTAGAACTAGAGGCCAATGGTATAAATCATAAGAACATTATTTTGGATCCAGGAATTGGTTTTGGAAAAAGATTGAAACATAATATTACCTTATTAAGAAACATTTCTATTTTTCATTCACTTGGATTTCCTATAATGTTAGGCATTTCTAGAAAAAGATTCATTAAAGATATTTCTGGGATAAACGATAGTAAGGAAAGACTAGGGGGAACTATATCATCTAGTTTGTGTGCTATGATGCAGGGCATTCAGATTTTAAGAGTTCACGATGTAAATGAAGTTAATCAAAGTATTAAAGTTTTTAAATCACTAAAATTTTAAATGACTAAAAAATATTTTGGAACCGATGGAATTAGAGGGAAGGTTAACCAGACCAAAATTAATGGTGAAATGTTCTTTAAATTTGGCCTAGCAGCAGGTACATATTTTAAAAATCAGAAAAAATCAAAACAAACAGCTATTATCGCAAAAGATACAAGACTCTCAGGATATACACTTGAGCCCGCATTGGTGTCTGGATTGGCCTCAGCAGGAATGCATGTCTACACGCTTGGACCTTTACCAACAAATGGATTAGCGATGTTAACAAAAAAGATGAAAGCCAATATGGGAATTATGATTACAGCATCTCATAACCCATATTATGATAATGGACTAAAATTATTTGGACCAGATGGCCTAAAACTCTCTGACAAAATTGAAAAGAAAATAGAAAAACTAATTGACTCTAAAATAGCAAAAAATCTTTCTGAACCAAAAATTTTAGGAAGAGTAAAGAGATTAGAGGATGCAAATAACAAATATATAAAAATATTAAAAGATAATTTTCCAAGGGGTTTTAAGTTAAAAGGAATGAAAATTGCAATAGATTGTGCTAACGGAGCAGGTTATAAATCTGGACCAAAATTATTAAGGAGCTTGGGGGCTAAAGTAATTGAGTATGGAACTTCTCCAAATGGTTTAAATATTAATGATAATTGTGGCTCAACCTTTCCGCAAAAGATCAAATCTTTAGTTCGAAAAAACAAAGCTCATATTGGAATATCTTTAGATGGCGATGCAGACAGAATAATTGTATCTGACGAGATGGGGAACATTGTTGATGGTGATAAAATTATTGCGATGCTAGCAACCAGATGGAAAAGAAAGAAAATTCTAAAAGGTGGTGTAATTGGCACCCTAATGTCAAATTATGGATTACAAAATTTTTTTAGAGATCAAAAAATTAAATTTATCAGAGCTAATGTAGGAGACAGATATGTTAAGGAAAAAATGCAAAAAGAAAACTTTAATCTAGGTGGAGAGCAATCTGGGCACATTATACTTGGCAAATTTGCAACAACAGGTGATGGGCTATTAGTTGCATTAGAAATTCTATTTTCAATGAGAAAGGGTAAAAAGGCGAGTGAGCTTTTTGACTTATTTAAATTAACACCTCAAATATTAGAAAATGTAAAGGTTAAGGATAAATCAATTATTAATTCTACTAAGTGTAAAGTTGCTATTAAAAAATCTGAAAGAATAATTAAAAATTATGGTAGAATGCTTGTAAGAAAATCTGGCACAGAGCCTAAAATCAGAATTATGGGCGAGTCAAACAATATTCATTTATTAAAAAAATGTATAAATATTGTAAAAAGGTCTATTAAATAAATTGAAATTTAAATCTAAAATATTAGTCATTGCGGGCTCAGACTCTTCTGGGGGCGCAGGTATTCAAGCAGATATTAAAACTATAACAAGTCTTGGCTCTTATGCAATGACAGCTATTACTGCAATAACTTCACAAAATACAACAGGAGTTTTATCGATTTCAAAAGTTCCAATCAATGAAATTAAAAGGCAAATTGAGTTCACCTCAAAAGATATCAGGCCTGATGCTATAAAGATTGGAATGTTACACTCAAAAAAAGTTATTGAAACAGTGATAAATTCTATAAAAAAAATTAAAGTAAAAAAAATTATTCTAGATCCAGTGATGGTAGCGAAAGGTGGCACAAAATTAGTGAATGATAAATCAATAGAAATAATAAAAACTAAATTAATGAATAGAGTATCTTTAATTACACCAAATATACCAGAGGCAGAAATACTTGCTAAAATACAAATTAAAACAACAGACGATATGATTATAGCTGGAAAAAAATTATTAAGTTTCGGAGCAAAAAATGTTTTAATAAAAGGAGGTCATTTAAAAGCAAAATATGTATATGATCTTTATTTGAATAAAAGCGAAAAAGAATTTTTTAAAAGTAAAAAAATCAAAACAAAAAATACACATGGTACAGGATGTACTTTATCTAGTGCGATAGCAACTTATTTTTCGTGTGGAAAAACATTAAAGAAATCTTGTAAGATGGCAATTGATTATGTTAACCATTCAATCGGGTCAGGGCCTAATTTTGGAAAAGGTCATGGGCCAATAAACCATATAAGTGTATTTAATATTAAGAATAAATTTAAATGAAAAATGTAGCTGTTGTCGGATCTCAGTGGGGTGATGAAGGAAAAGGAAAAATTGTTGATTGGCTCTCAAGTGAAGCAGATGTAGTTGTAAGATTTCAGGGCGGACACAACGCAGGACATACGTTAGTAATAGATGGAGTTACCTATAAATTAAGATTACTTCCATCAGGAATTGTTAGAAAAAATAAAATATCAATAATTGGTAACGGGGTTGTGGTTGATCCATGGGCATTATTAGATGAAATAAAAGAGATAAAATCAAAAGGAGTAGAGATATCTGAAGAAAATTTGATTTTATCAGAGTCAGCCAATTTAATTTTACCTTTTCACAAAGAAATGGATGAAATAAGAGAAGATGCAGCAGGAAAAGCAAAAATTGGCACCACAAGAAGAGGTATAGGACCAGCATATGAAGACAAAGTAGGCAGACGATCAATCAGGGTAATGGATTTAATTTCTGAAAAAAATTTAGATCATAGACTTGAAACTGTTTTAATGCACCATAATGCAATAAGAAAAGGTTTAGGAAAAGAATTGTTTGAAAAAAATAAGTTGAAAAAGGAACTTCTTGAAATTGCACCCCAAATATTGAAGTTTTCAAAGCCCGTCTGGAAAAAGATTGATGAATTTAAAAACGAAGGAAAGAAAATTTTGTTTGAAGGTGCGCAAGGAATTTTGTTGGACGTAGATCATGGCACTTATCCTTTTGTAACTTCATCAAATACAGTCGCATCTTCAGCAGCAACAGGCTCAGGGTGTGGACCAAATACAATTGGTTATGTTCTTGGAATCACAAAAGCCTACACGACAAGAGTAGGCGAGGGTCCTTTTCCCACAGAGTTGAAAAATGAAACTGGAGAACATCTTGGAAAAGTTGGAAAAGAGTTTGGAACTGTTACTAGCAGAAAAAGAAGATGTGGATGGTTTGACGGTGTTTTAGTAAGACAAACGATTAAAGTCTCAGGTATTAATGGAATAGCATTAACCAAACTAGATGTTTTAGACGAACTAGAAGAAATCAAAATGTGCGTAGCCTACGAACTGGATGGTAAAAAGGTCGACTACTTGCCCGCTGCGGTAGACGATCAACTAAAAGTTAAGCCAATTTATAAAAGCTTCAAAGGTTGGAAATCTTCAACAAAAGGAATTAAAAATTTTGAAAAATTGCCAGAAAAGGCGAAAATTTATATAAAGGAGCTTGAAAAATTTATTGAAACAAAGGTTTCAAGCATTTCAACAAGCCCTGAAAGAAATGATACAATTTTAATCGAAGATCCTTTTAAAATTTAATTTACCGGAAGTAAATTTTTTGATTTTGCTGAATTAAGCATATGCTTTTGTAGTTTTTCAAAAGCTTTGTTTTCAATTTGTCTTATTCTTTCTCTACTAATTTTATATTTTTTACTTAAGTCTTCGAGTGTTGATGGATTTTCATTTAATCTTCTTGCATAAAGAATCTCTTTCTCTCTATCATTTAGTATTTTTATAGAGTCCTGAAGTAAATCTTTTCTTTGGTCGAGTTCCTCTTGATGAGCTATTTTTAATTCTTGATCCATTTCTTTATCAACAACCCAATCTTGCCACTCATCACCATCCTCACCAATTGGAGCGTTCAAAGATTGTTCTTTGCCAGACAACCTTCTATTCATTGAGATAACTTCATCTTCACTCACATCAAGCGTATTCGCAATTTTTTCTACCTCATCTTTTTTTAGATCACCTTCATTTTTTGGGGCTATTTGATTTTTTAATTTTTTTAAATTAAAAAATAATTTCTTTTGTGCTGTAGTTGTACCAATTTTTACTAAACTCCAAGATCTTAAAATATATTCTTGTATCGATGCCTTAATCCACCACATAGCATAAGTTGCCAATCTAAAACCCTTTTCAGGTTCAAATTTTTTCACTGCTTGCATTAATCCTACATTTCCTTCAGAAATAATTTCATTCATTGGCAATCCATAACCTTTGTACCTCATCGCAATTTTTGCAACCAATCTTAAATGGCTTGTCACAAGTTTTTCAGCTGATTTAACATTTCCTGTAGTTTTCCAATTTTTAGCAAGCATATATTCTTCTTCAGCATCAAGCATTGGAAATTTTTTTATCTGGTCTAAGTATACTGATAGACCGCCTTCATTGCTTATAGCAGGGTATTTGAATGTAGATGTCATTTTATTACTATGTATTTAATAAATAATTAATTTTTTGCAATATTGTAATTACTTCGAATTTCTAAGCTTTTTTAACAGCGTATTTAAATCTTGAGGTAAATTTGATGTAAATTCGACTTCCTTATTTTTTGAGGGATGATTGAACCCAAGAGTTTTCGCATGTAAGAATTGTCTATCTAGTTTATGAATAAGATTATTTAAATCATCATTAATATTTCTAAATTTCTTAAACTTTTTTTTATATTTTTTGTCCCCTAAAATATTGTTACCTTTGTAACTCATGTGAACTCTAATTTGATGGGTTCTACCAGTTTCCAATCTACACTCAATTAAACTAAAAGTTGGTATTTTATCATTTTCAAAAATTTCCAAGGTTTTATAATTAGTAATTGCATTTTTTCCTTTAGTGAGACCAACCTGCATTAATTGTCTATTTTTTGAGCTTCTTGTAATCAATGTTTCAATTCTACCAGTTTGAGGCCTTAGTTTTCCCCATACAAGAGCTTGGTAAACTCTTTTAATTGTATGATCGTTAAATTGACTAGATAATTTTTCGTGAGTTCTATTATTTTTCGCAACCACGACTAAACCAGATGTATCTTTATCAATTCTATGTACGATTCCCGGCCTAAGTTCATCACCAATAGTTGAAAGATTTTTACTATCATAAAATATTAAGGCATTTACCAATGTTTGGTTGTAGTCCCCAGCTCCAGGATGCATAGATATCCCGGCAGGTTTGTTTATTACCATTAAATCTTTATCCTCATAAATGACATTAAGTTTGAAATCAAATGGTTCTAAAGAAGCTTTTTGTGGCTCAGGTATCTCAAGTTTTATATTGTCATTTTCACTAACTTTTTTTGATGGGTCGGTGCAAACTTTTTCATTTATGAACAATCTTTGGTTTAAAATCAAATTTTTAACTCTAGTTCTACTAAGTTCTTTTTTGTTGTTTGATAAAAATAGATCAACTCTCTGATCCTTTTCATTATCTTTAACAATAAACTTAATGATATTTTTCATAAATTATAATATTAATACTATATGCGCTTGTAGCTCAACTGGATAGAGCGCCTGACTTCGGATCAGGAGGTTCTGGGTTCGACTCCTAGCAGGCGCACCAAATTATTCTCCTATATTAATTAATGTTCCCTTTTTACGAGCTTTACTGAAAGAGTAGTAAAATAAGCAAATGGAGATAAATAAATATAATCCATTTAGGTAAAATGCTTTAAAAATATTTTCTACATTTACAAATCCATTGACTAAAATATTTCTAGCCTCCTCAAATATGTATACGAGTGGTAGCGCATAAGCAATTTTTTGAAATATTTCAGGCAATATATCTACAGGATAATAAATACATCCAAAAGGGGCCAACAGAAACATAGTTGACCAGGCAATATTTTCAAATGAAGGGCCGAACCTAAGTAGACCAGAAGAAACTAGTATACCTAGTGTTATTCCAAAAATGTAGAGACTAAGAAATAAAAAAAATAAACTTAAACCTAAATCTAATATAGAAATTCCAAATAGAGGAGAAGTTAAAAGAATTGCAGGAACTAAACCGATTAAAGCTCTTACTAAAGCTGTGAATATTAATGAGATTAAAATTTCACTTTTTTTAATAGGCGAGATAAATAAATTTGTAAAATTTCTACTCCAGATTTCCTCTAAAAAAAGCATATTAAACCCGATACTTGTTCTAAATAGAAAATCATAAAGTATCGCGCATGTTAATATTATTCCAACAGCATTATTATAATACGAGCTGTATGTTGTAAAAAAATTTGAGATGAAACCCCATAAAGTAATTTGTATTGTTGGCCAATATATTAGATCTAAAATTCTCGGAAAAGACCTAGTTATTAAAAAAAAGTGTCTTAAGAACAATCCATACATTCTACCTATATTCATATTAATTCCTTACAAGTTTTAAAAAAACTTCCTCTAGATTTTGTCTTCCATGTTTTTTAACTAGATCATTTGGTTTACCTTGATCAATTATTAAACCGTTTTTCATCATCATTATTGACGAACACAATCTAGTTACCTCATCCATGTTATGGGATGCTAATAATATAGATACCTTTTTTTCTTTTTTATAATTTTCTAAAAAGGTTCTTACAAAATCTCCCGTTTCTGGATCAAGTGAAGCTGTAGGTTCATCGAGCAATAAGACAGATGGATTGTTGATAATCGCTTTAGCTAAGCTTATTCTATTTTTTTGTCCTGAAGATAATTCTCCAGTCACTCTATCAAGCAAATTTTGTAATCTCAGCTCTTCTACCAGATAATCTATTCTACTATTTAAGTTTTTGACAGAATACAGTTTTCCATAAACAATTAGATTTTGCTTAACTGTAAGTTTCTTTGGTAATTCAATATAAGGAGAAATAAAATTTATCTTTTGAAGAATCTCAATTCTATTTTTTTCTAGTTGAAAGCCGTTAATCAAAACTTGTCCACTTGTAGGTTTTAATAAACCTAAAATCATACCTATAGTAGTAGTTTTTCCACATCCATTAGGACCAAGTAACCCAATTATTTCATTTTCTTTAATTTCAAAATTAATATTCTTAACCGCTTCTTTATTTCCATAATTCTTTTTAAGATCAATTACTTTAATTGAATTTTTCATTACTTTACTGAAGCCCTTTTAAGTCTTTCATTGATTGCTTCCCCAAATCCATAATTAGGAATTTTTTCTACAGCAATACTTTTATAATCTTTATTTTTAATATTTCTTAAAACTTTATACAAATTTTTTGCAGCTTCTTTTAAATCTTTTTTTTTACTTAAATAATAATAATCCTTTGAAGTTTTTTTTCTTTTTTTAATTAAAATAAAAGCTTCATTTTCTTTTGGTTTTTTCTTGTTTAGCCTTATAGGTATTCCAGGTGAATAATGTAAACTTAATTGTCCTGGGACAACAATTGTTTTATCATTTTTTTTATACAGGATTTTTTTTCTCAAAACTTTGTTAATTCTTTTTCTTTCAATTCCACCTAGCCTTAATATTTTTGGCTTTCCTAATAAACTTACTATAGTGGACTCTAATCCTATTTTAGATCTACCACCGTCTAGAATAAATTTAATTCTTTCTCCAAATTCATCCTTTACATCTTCTTTTGTTACCGGACTTATTTTTGAGGATATGTTTGCACTTGGTGCCGCTAGAGGATATTTCAATATTTTTAAAAGTTTTATAGCCAAATGATGTCTAGGAAACCTAACAGCTAGTGTTTTTTTATTATTAGTTACGATTTTTGAAATATTACTATTTTTTTTTAATTTTAAAACAAATGTAACAGGTCCTGGACAATATTTTTTATATAACTTTAAAAATTCTTCATTAATCATACAGTCGTTATTAAGCATTTTTAAGCTACAATAATGCACTATGAGTGGATTTCTTTTATTTCTTTTCTTAAGTTTGAATATTTTTAAGGCAGCCTTTTTTGAATAAGCATTAGCCGCTAAACCATAAACAGTTTCAGTCGGAAACCCAATACATTCATTTTTATCTAAATAATATTTAGCTTTTTTAATATTTGAAAGATTATAATTCATGTAATAATACAAACTAATATATGAAACAAAAAAATTTACCAGATGATATTGAGTCTAAATCTTTAGATGAACTTAAAGAAATTCTTAATAATTTGGTTGAAAAAATTGAAAAAAATAAAGCTTCAAATCAATCCGAAGAGGATTATCTTGAAATATTTAAATTAAATAAATTTATTGAAAAAAAGTTTCAAAATACCTCAAGAGAAATATCTGAGAAAAACAAATTTAAAATAAAACAAATTCTAAAAAAAGATGGAAAAAAAACTAAATAAAACAGGAAAAGATATAAATAAATTTCTCAAGAATTTTTTAAAAAAACAGAGAAGAACTGAATTAATCACTTCAATGAATTATGGTTTATTTCCTGGTGGAAAAAAAATAAGATCAAAGATCATTGTTGATGTAGGAAAAATTTTTTCAGTTCCTTATTATCATTTAGTAAGAGTAGGAGCTGCAGTGGAATGTATTCACGCATATTCACTTATACACGATGATTTGCCATGTATGGATAATGACGATTTAAGAAGGGGAAAGTTAAGCACGCACAAAAAATTTGGTGAAGCAACAGCAGTCCTAGCTGGCAATTCACTGCTTACCTTAGCCTTTGAAATTTTAAGCGAAAAAAGTTTCAATATTAGTGAAAATAAAAAAAGTAAATTAATAAATTTACTTTCAAATACTTCAGGCCATTTAGGAATTGCAGGGGGCCAATATTTAGATCTTAATTTTGAAAAAAAAAGAGTAAGTAAAAGAAAAATTATAGATATGCAGCTTAATAAAACTGGTAAACTTTTTTCATTTTCTACTATAGCGCCGTTGATTATTGCTAATAAGTTTGGGAAGATAAATCAGTTTAAAAAGATAGGTTTAGATATTGGACTTTTATTTCAAATTATTGATGATTTTCTAGATTACAGTGGAAGTGAGAAAAAGATTGGAAAAAAAACTGGAAAAGACAAAAAAAAGGGCAAGGCGACTTTAATAAGTTTACTCGGGTATAAAAATGCTGTTAAATATTCTTCTTATTTAAAAAATAGAATAATTTCTTCTTTAAGTAAGTATAAAAGTAAAGATTTGATTGAAACTGTAGAGTTTGTGGTAAATAGAAAAAAATGACAAAATATAAGTTTTTAGATAATGTAAATTTTCCATCGGATATAAAAAATTTAAAATCCTCAGAATTGATTACCCTGTCAAAGGAGTTAAGAGAGGAATTGATAGAGGCTGTTTCATTTACAGGTGGTCATTTAGGTGCAGGTTTAGGAGTTGTTGAGTTGACCGTAGCCTTACACCATGTTTTTGATACACCTAATGATAAAATAATTTGGGACGTCGGCCACCAATCATATCCTCATAAAATTTTAACAGGTCGTAAAAATAGAATCAAAACACTGAGACAAGGAAATGGACTATCTGGTTTCACAAAAAGATCTGAAAGTGAATATGATCCATTTGGTGCAGCACATAGCTCAACATCAATTTCTGCAGCTTTAGGTATTGCTACTGCAAATAAACTTTCAAAAAAATCAGAAAATGTTGTTGCTGTTATTGGCGATGGAGCGATCAGTGCTGGAATGGCTTATGAGGCTATGAACAATGCGGGCATATCAAAAACTAAAATGATAGTAATTTTAAATGATAACGACATGTCAATTGCGGAACCTGTGGGTGCAATGAGAAGTTATTTAGCAAAATTATTGACTGGGAAAATATATTTTAGTCTAAGAGAGACTTTTAAATTAATTATTTCTGCCTTTTCCAAAAGATTTTCAAAAAAAGCTGGAAAAGCAGAAGATTTTCTGAGGTCAGCAGTAACAGGCGGAACACTTTTTAATTCACTAGGTTTTTATTATGTTGGACCAATAGATGGACATGATATTGATACTCTTGTCTCAGTTTTAAAAAATGCAAAGGATACTAACTTTGACGGTCCAATAATGATACATATTAAAACTGAAAAAGGAAAAGGTTATCAATTTGCAGAAAATTCAAAAGACAAATATCATGGTGTTTCGAAGTTTAATATAAAAACTGGTGTACAAGAAAAATCAAGTTCTAAAATTCCATCATATACAAGTGTTTTTGCCAATACGTTAATTAAACACGCTGAGAGAGATAGTAAAATAATTGGTATCACTGCTGCGATGCCATCTGGTACTGGAATGGATTTATTTGCAAAAAAATTTCCAAATAGAATGTTTGATGTTGGTATTGCGGAACAACATGCAGTGACATTTTCTGCTGGTTTAGCTACAGAAGGATTCAAGCCTTATGCAGCAATTTACTCTACCTTTTTACAAAGAGCCTATGATCAGGTTGTTCACGATGTTGCAATTCAAAGTTTACCTGTCAGATTCGCTATAGACCGCGCAGGTCTTGTTGGTGCGGACGGTCCTACACATGCCGGATCTTTTGATATTACCTACTTATCAACCTTACCTAATTTTGTAGTTATGGCTCCAAGCGATGAGTCAGAATTAGTTAAAATGATTAATACCTCAGTTGACATTAATGATAAACCGTCAGCTTTTAGGTACCCTCGTGGAACTGGTATTGGTATTAAACTTCCCGAAATTAATGAAAGAATTGAAATTGGAAAAGGCAGGGTCATTAAAGAAGGTAAAGAAATTGCTTTAATTAATTTTGGTGCCCGTTTGCAAGAATGCCAAAAAGCTTTAAACAATCTTGAAAAAAAAGGTTTAAATCTTACCTTAATTGACGCAAGATTTTGTAAACCATTAGATGAAAATTTAATGTGGAATACAGCAAAGAATCATGAAGTTGTTATTTCAATTGAAGAAGGTTCAATTGGAGGTTTTGGATCTCATTTAAGTAAATTTTTATCAGAAAAAGGCTTATTAGAAAAAATTAAATTTAGGTCGATGACTTTTCCTGACAAGTTTATTGATCAAGATAAACCTGATCTAATGTATCAGATTGCTGGCTTGGATAGCAAAGCTATCGAAGAAAAAGTTTATGAGGTTTTAGATTCTAAAATTGTTGTTCAGAAAAAAAACTAAGACTCACACTGGGCTTTGTGCATCAAAAAATGATCCAATAAAACACAATGCATCATCGCTTCACCTATTGGGACAGCTCTAATTCCAACACAAGGATCATGTCGACCTCGTACTGATATATTTGTATTTTTCCCAAATTTATCAATAGTTTTTCTTGAGTTAAGAATTGAAGATGTCGGTTTTACTGCGAAAGATACTTTTATTTGTTGACCACTTGAAATACCACCAAGAATTCCACCCGCATTGTTAGATTTGAAAACTGTTTTATTCCCTTTTTGTCTTATCTCATCAGAATTCTGTTCACCAGTTAATTGCGCAACATCCATTCCAGTTCCGATGTTGACACCTTTTACAGCATTGATACTCATCATAGCTGAAGCTAAATCCATATCTAATTTTGAGTAAATAGGCGCGCCTAGTCCAGATGGCACTCCATTGGCTCTTAATTCTATGACTGCACCACAAGATGAGCCAGACTTTCGAATTGCCAATAAATATTTTTCCCATAATTTTAAAACTTTTTTGTCAGGACAGAAAAATGGATTTTTTTCTATAAATTTATTGTTCCATGCAGATACATCACAACCCAAAATTCCAAGTTGGATAACCGCACCTTTAACGTAATATTTTTTCCCAATTTTTTTTTCTAAAACTTTTTTTGCAATTGCACCCGCGGCTACTCTAGCTGCAGTCTCTCTCGCTGATTGCCTACCACCTCCTCTGAAGTCTCTTATGCCGTATTTTTTAAAGTAAGTTAGATCAGCGTGTCCAGGACGAAATTTATTTTTGATAGTCTCATAGTCTCTTGATTTCATATCCTTATTGTAAATAATCATTAATATTGGTGTACCAGTTGTCTCACCATTAAATACTCCTGACAAGATTTCAACTTTATCATCTTCTTTTCTTTGAGTAGTAAATTTAGATTGTCCAGGTTTTCTTTTATTTAGTTCTTTTTGTATGTCTTTTTCAGATATTTTTATTCTCGGGGGACATCCATCAACCACACATCCAATAGCTGGTCCATGAGATTCACCCCAAGTAGTGAAACGAAATAACTTTCCAAATGTATTAAATGACATTATTCTATTATATAAATTATTTTGTTAAAATTATGAATGAAAAAAATTCACTTGGACTAGATATTTGTTTTAAAGATGAGGATAACCCAGTAAATCTCTTCAAAGAATGGTTTAAAAAGGCTGAAACCACCGAACCTAATGATCCAAATGCATTATCATTAGCAACAGCTGACAAAAGCGGGAGACCTAAAGTGAGAATGGTTCTCTTAAAAGGCTTTAGCGATGATGGTTTTACTTTTTACACAAACTTTAATAGTTCTAAAGGCAAGGATCTTAAAGAAAACCCTAAGGCATCAATGTGTTTTCATTGGAAAAGTCTTTTAAGACAAATTAGGATTTACGGTAATGTTGTTCAAGTTTCTGACAAAGAAGCTGATGAATATTATAATTCAAGAGCATATGGGAGCAGAATAGGAGCGTGGGCCTCAAATCAAAGTGAAGTTTTAGAAAGCAGAAAGTCACTTGATGAATCAATTGAAAAATTCAAAAAAAAGTTTCGTGATGAGAACAAAGTTCCAAGACCACCTAATTGGTCTGGATGGAGATTGGTACCTGAAGAAATTGAGTTTTGGCGCGATGGAGATAATAGAATTCATGAAAGATTGAAATACGTTAAGAATAATGGAAAAGGCTGGAAAAGATTTTTATTAAATCCTTAAAAAGATCTTTCAATACTAAAAGATGTCAAATTTTTTAGAATATTTTTTTGCTCAGAACTTTCAAAGACATTTAAAGAGCTAGATGCTAAAGAAATAAAATGGTCAGCTTTTTTGTAACATTGTTTAATAACGTCATATTTTTTTATGATATCTAATGTGTATTTTAGGTCGTTTTCAGTTCTTTCTTTTTTGGAAAAAAATTCTTTAAGCATATCTCTCTCACTTTTTTTACATTGCTGATTCAATATAATTATAGGCAAAGTGATTTTACCCTCATAAAAATCTTTTCCAATTGTTTTTCCAAATTTTTTCAGATCAGAATTATAATCTAGTGTATCGTCAGCTATCTGAAAAGTTACTCCAAGATTTTTTCCATAAGAAGATAATGCTTCTTTTGCCTTTTCATCTTTATTACCCAATATCGCTCCAACCTTGCATGCAGCAGAAAATAGCGCTGCAGTTTTGGAGGTGATAATCTTTAAGTATGTTTCTTCGACTGTATCTATTTCTGATTTGTGTTGAAGTTGTAAAACTTCACCTTGTGCTATTTTTGCAGAAGTTGCTGATAATAACCTTAAAACCTCCAAATTTCCATCTTCAACCATCATTTCAAAACATCTACTTAAAAGATAATCACCAACTAAGATTGATGCATGATTTCCCCAGATGGAATTTATTGTTTTTTTTCCTCTTCTAATCTCTCCGTTATCGAGAACATCATCGTGCATCAATGTTGCGGCATGAATTAATTCTACACATGCAGCTAGATTTATATCTCGACCACCTTTTAAATACCCACAAAGTTTTGAACTACTTAAAGTCAACATGGCTCTTAATTTTTTACCACCCGTGTCTAGATTATAGTTAGTCATTTTCTCCACCAAAGACACATCACTTATAAGTCTGTTTTTTATCTTCTCTTCAACTAGAATAATCTTGTCATCGACTGAATTTTTTAAATCGAGATATGCGTTATTAACTTTATTTTTTAATTGAATTACTGAGCCCATTGCTAAGAAACTATTATAATAGAAGATATTTTATACTTATCAATTGACGCACCTAAAACTTCAACTATAAGTAGACTTTATATTAATCTAAAAATTCTATAAGCATACTTCATGTTATCTTTTTTCAAAAAAAAAAAAATCGTCCCCCACATAAGATTAACTGGTGTTATTGGAAACGCTGGAAGATTTAAACAAGGAATTGATTTTGCTGGCCAAGAAGAATTGATAAAAAAAGCATTTTCGATAAAAAAATCTTTAGCCGTTGCAATATCGATAAACTCTCCAGGCGGTTCACCAGTCCAATCTCACTTAATATACGACTTCATTAGAGCTCAGGCTAAAAAAAATAAAAAAAAGGTAATTGTTTTCGCAGAAGATGTTGCTGCTTCAGGAGGTTACTTGATTGCATGTGCTGGAGATGAGATTTATGCTAATTCAAGTTCAATTGTTGGTTCAATTGGCGTTATTTATGCTTCTTTTGGTTTTAAGGATCTTATTCAAAAGGTAGGTGTAGAAAGAAGAGTTTATACTGCAGGAAAAAACAAAAGTACTTTAGACCCTTTTGTGGATGCGAAAGAAGAAGATATTAAAAGATTAAAAAATATTCAACTTGAATTGCACAAAGATTTTATAAATGTAGTGGAGACAAGCAGGGGTGCAAAACTTAAAAAAGATAAAGGAATAGAATTATTTTCTGGAGAGTTTTGGTCCGGGTCTAAATCAAAAGAACTTGGCTTAATTGACGGTATAGGAAACGCAAATCAAATTTTAAAAGATAAGTTTGGTGACGATGTAATAATTAAAAAGTTTGAAAAAAGCAAAGGATGGTTGGCAAAAAGAATTTCATCAGAGAATCAAATCGATAAGATAGCAAATGTAATTGAAGAAAGATCTATCTGGCAAAGATATGGCCTCTAAAAAAGAAAATTCAAAAATACAAACCTTCCAAGATACAATTTTTAATTTGCAAAAATTTTGGGCAAAACACGGTTGTGTAATTTTACAACCATATGATATGGAAGTCGGGGCGGGCACATTTCATCCTGCGACTACTTTAAGGTCTCTTGGTCCTAAACCATGGAGATCTGCTTATGTACAACCTTCAAGAAGACCAACTGACGGAAGATATGGAGAAAATCCAAATAGACTTCAACATTATTATCAATTCCAAGTGATTATAAAACCATCGCCAAAAAATATTAAAAAATTATATCTAAGCAGTCTTAATGCCGTTGGAATAAAACATAATGATCATGATATTAGATTTGTTGAAGACGATTGGGAAAGTCCAACACTGGGTGCGGCAGGGTTAGGTTGGGAAGTTTGGTGCGATGGAATGGAAATTACCCAATTTACTTATTTTCAAAAAATGGCTGGGATAGATTGCAAACCTATTTCTGTGGAGCTTACTTATGGTTTAGAACGATTATGTATGTTTACCCAAAAGAAAAAAAATGTATTTGACTTAGTATGGAATGATGAAGGTATCCTTTATAAAGATGTTTTTTTACAAGCTGAAAAAGAATTTTCATCTTACAATTTTGATTTTGCAAATGTTGAGAACTTATTTAAATTTTTTGATATGCTGGAACAAGAAACCAAATCTTTGTTAGAAAAAAAACTCTCACTTCCTGCTTATGATCAGTGTTTAAAAGCAAGTCATGTTTTTAATATTTTAGATGCCAGAGGAGCGATTAGCGTAGCGCAAAGAGCAGAGTTTATTGCTAGAATTAGAGATTTGACCAAAGGTGTGGGTCAAGTATGGGTAGATAGCCAAAAATAAAATGTCTGAATTTTTTTTAGAATTATTTAGTGAGGAAATTCCTGCAACTTTACAGAAAACAGCTAGAGAAAATCTACAAAAAAATTTTGTAGATTTTCTGAAAAAAGAAGAAATTAAATTTAAAGATAGTATTTCTGTTCTATCAACTCCAAATAGGTTAGTTGTTTACTGCGAAAACATTTCTCAAAAGATTATAAAACCAGAGGCCGAAATAAGAGGTCCGAGTGTAAATGCGCCTGAACAAGCGCTAAATGGTTTTATAAAATCTAATAATATAACTAAAGAAGAAACCTTTATAAGAAAAACAGATAAAGGAGAGTTTTATTTTTTTAAAAAACCCGCTCAAACAGTAGAGACAAAATCTATTTTGCAAAAAAATTTACCGAAAATTCTTGATGAAATCTCTTGGAAAAAATCAATGAGATGGGGTGATCATGATTTGTACTGGGGTAGACCATTAAAATCCATCCTTGCTTGTTTTGATAATAAAGTTTTAGAATTTAACTATCATCATTTAAATTCGTCTAATTTTACCTATCTGGACAAAGACTTTGAGGAAAAAACAAGTAAATTTTTGAGTTTTAAAACTTACAAGGAATTTTTCAAAAGCAAAGGTATTATATTGGATCATAATAAAAGAGAGGAATTTATTGAAAATCAATTATTAAAAAAAACTAAATTAGATAGGTTAAAGTTAACCCCAAACAAAAAATTACTAAGTGAAGTAACAAATATTGTTGAAAAACCCAATATAATTAAATGTAAGTTTGATAAAAAATTTTTAAAAATTCCTAAAGAAATATTAGTCACAACTATGGAAGTTCATCAAAAGTATTTCCCAACTTTTGACAATAAAGAAAATTTAACGAATGTTTTTTTCGTGGTTGCAGACAATAACGACCCAAAAGGTTTAATTAAATTAGGAAATGAGCGAGTAGTCGAAGCCCGTTTAAATGATGCTCAATTTTTCTGGGATAAAAATAAAACAAAAAATTTAGTTAAAGGAATATCAGATCTAAAAAACGTAAATTATTTTGAAGGATTAGGAACTTACTTTGATAAAACTCAAAGATTAAGAAAGCTCGGATCGCTAATATCTGATGAACTTTTAATTAGTAAAGAAAAAGTTGAAGTAGCATCTTCTATTTGCAAAGTAGATTTAGTGTCTGACTTAGTGGGAGAGTTTCCTGAACTTCAAGGTGTAATGGGCGGCCACTTTGCTAAAGCTCAAGGTTTTGATAACGAAATTTGTTTGGCCATTAGCGAACATTATTTACCAATAGGCCCAGAAACAAAGACACCAAAAAAACTCTACTCAGTTACTTTAGCTTTAAGTGATAAAATAGATACTTTAGTTGGTTTTTTTACAATTAGTTTGAAACCATCAAGTTCAAAAGATCCGTTCGCTTTAAGAAGATCAGCAATTGGTCTTATAAGACTAATAATAGAAAATAAATTAGAGATTAAATTAAAAGATATAATCAATTATTCTTGTGTTTTGTTTGCTGAACAAGATTTAGATTTTGATATTAAGATCGTCCAGCAAGAGCTATTTTATTTTCTTTCTGAAAGGCTCAAATTTTATATGAAAGAAAAAAAAATAAGGCCAGACATTATAGAATGTTCAATTAATAGTTATAATGCGGATCAAATTTATAAAATTTACAATAAGGCTTTTACTTTAAATAAGTTGATCGATAGGAATATTGGCCAAGATGTAATTTTTTCTTACAAAAGAGCATCCAATATCCTATCAAACGAGATATCAAAAAATAAGATTGAGTTGGAAAATTCGACCGATCCAGAATTATTCAAAAATGATTTTGAGAAGAAATTATACAAAAGGATACAAGAAATAAGAAAATATTTTACAAGCCTGGGTAGTCGTGAGGACTGTAAAAAAACTTTAGAGGTTTTAGCTGATGCAAAAACTGATGTTTCTAACTTTTTTGACAATGTAATAGTTAATGATGATGATGAAGCAGTCAAAAAAAATCGTTTGGAACTTATGCAATTGTTATGTAAAACGTTCAATAATTATTTAAATTTTTCTGATATTGAAAGTGCATAATGAACAATTTAGTTTTTAATTTTAAATCTAAAAAAATAAAAAATATAAAGAACCCAAAGTTCATTTTAGGTGGAAAAGGAGCAAATCTTGCTCAAATGGGTAAACTTGGTTTACCCGTACCTCCTGGATTTACTATATCCACAGGGGTTTGTGAAATATTTTATAAGAATAATAAAAAACTTAATTCGAAACTAGTCAAATCTATCAAGCAAGAATTAAAACAAATTGAAAAAGAATGTGGAAAAAAATTTGGTGATTTAGATAATCCATTACTAGTATCAGTAAGGTCAGGTGCAAGAGTTTCAATGCCTGGGATGATGGATACAATTTTAAATTTAGGTTTAAATGACGAAACTGTCAAAGCTCTTGCGAAAAAAACGTCCAACATGAGGTTTGCAAAAGATAGCTATAGAAGATTCATTCAAATGTATTCTAATGTTGTGCTTGGAGTAGAAAGTTATAATTTTGAAGAGTTAATTGAAAATTATAAATTAACGAAGGGTGTTCTCTTAGATACTGATCTAGATGAAAATGATTGGGATGGCCTTATCAATGACTTTAAGAACGTAGTTAAAGAAAAAACCAAAAAACAATTTCCACAAAATGTTTATGAACAATTGTTTGGAGCTATTTCAGCAGTTTTTTTATCCTGGGAAAGTAACAGAGCAAAAGTTTATAGAAAATTAAATCATATACCATCGACATGGGGAACAGCCGTGAATGTTCAATCAATGGTTTTTGGAAATATGGGCAATAATTGTGCAACAGGTGTTGTTTTTACTAGAAACCCATCAAATGGAAAAAATGAAATTTACGGAGAATATCTTATTAATGCTCAAGGAGAGGATGTGGTAGCGGGTACCAGAACTCCAAACTATATTACCAAAAAAGCTAACAAAGACTCAAACTCAAAAGGTAAATCAATGGAAGAGGCCATGCCAAAAGTTTTTATTCAACTTAAAAAAATTCTTAAACTTTTAGAAAAATATTACAAAGATATGCAAGATGTAGAATTCACAGTTGAAAATTCTAAACTTTGGATGCTTCAAACAAGATCTGGAAAAAGAACTGCAAAATCTTCAGTAAAAATAGCTGTAGATATGGTTAAAGAAAAATTAATAACAAAAAAAGAGGCAGTTTTAAGAGTCGATCCTAATACTTTAGACACACTTCTACACCCAACATTAGACGAAACAAAAGAAGTAAAAACTATTGCAAAAGGTTTACCTGCGTCCCCAGGTGCAACAAGTGGAAAAGTTGTTTTTTCATCTGATGAAGCAGAGAGATTAAATGGGATGATGCAAGATACAATACTTGTAAGAGTAGAAACTTCACCAGAGGATATCCATGGTATGCACGCTGCAAAAGGTATTTTAACTGCTCGTGGAGGAATGACAAGTCATGCTGCTGTTGTTGCAAGAGGCATGGGAAGACCATGTGTCTCAGGTTCAAGTGAAATAGATATCAATTATGAGCAAAAAATATTTAGAACTTCTTCAAACGTAGAAGTAAAAGAGGGAGATGTAATTACAATTGATG
Source organism: uncultured Pelagibacteraceae bacterium (assembly GCA_902631265.1). Taxonomy (GTDB): domain Bacteria; phylum Pseudomonadota; class Alphaproteobacteria; order Pelagibacterales; family Pelagibacteraceae; genus Pelagibacter. The sequence goes on from CACOXX010000003.1 coordinate 62,055, forward strand.
GATCTACAGGAAGAGTTATTTTAGATAAAGTTCCAACGTTAAAGCCAGAAATTTCTGGTGATTTTTCGAAATTAATGAGTTGGGCTGATAGTTACAGAAAATTAAAAGTAAGAACAAATTCCGAGACCCCCCTTGATACAAAAACAGCAAGAGAATTTGGAGCTGAGGGCATTGGTCTTTGTAGGACTGAGCATATGTTTTTTGATGAGGATAGAATTCTATCTGTAAGAGAAATGATTTTATCGAAAACTATTGAGGACAGAAATAAGGCTTTAGCAAAACTATTACCTCATCAAAAAAATGACTTTATGCAAATTTTTGAAATAATGAACGGTCTTCCAGTAACAGTTAGATTACTTGATCCACCTTTACATGAATTTTTACCCAAAAATGATAAAGAAATTGGCGACCTAAGTTCAGTAACAGGTTTAAACGCTAATGAAATAAAATCGAGAACAGAGGAATTGCATGAACACAATCCAATGCTCGGACACCGAGGATGTAGATTGGGTATTTCTTTTCCGGAAATTTATGAAATGCAATGTAGAGCAATTTTTGAAGCTTTAGTTGAATGTAAAAAGAAGAAACTCAAATCTACAATGCCAGAAATTATGATACCTCTTGTATCAACAGAGGCTGAAATAAAAATAATGAAAGACCTAGTAATAAGAGTTGCTAAAAAAGTTCAAGATGAAAATAATACTAAAATTACTTTCTTGGTAGGAACCATGATTGAACTTCCAAGAGCTGCCATTAAGGCAAAAGATATTGCAAAACATGCTGAATTCTTTAGTTTCGGAACTAACGACTTAACTCAAACAACTTTCGGTATTAGCAGAGATGATAGTGGAAAATTTTTAAATGATTACATTGAAAATAAGATATTCGATATCGATCCCTTTGTTTCTATAGATGAAGGTGTCGGAGATTTAATTGAGATAGCTACGTCAAAGGGCAGAAAACAAAATAAAAAAATTAAACTTGGAATTTGTGGTGAACACGGTGGAGATCCCAAAAGTATAAATTTTTGTTCAAAAACAGGATTGAATTATGTATCTTGTTCACCTTACAGAGTCCCAGTCGCTCGTTTAGCAGCCGCACAGGCAGAACTTAAAAAATAGCAAATTTCTTTAATGTTATAAACGTCTTCAAAGTTGTAATATTGTTTTAATCACCTTTTTTGGTTGAATAATTGATTTAAAACTCAAAAAGTACATCAAAGAGGTGTTAAAAAAGGATTTTTGATTTGATTTTGGAGGCATAGTAAGTACCCTTAATCTTAAAGCACTTATGAATATTCTACTAATAATTGCTGCAATTTTTATAGTCACTGAAACTATAAACCCTGAAGTTGATGAAGGGAAAGAAATTGAAAAAAAGGAAGTGGTTGAAGAAACAGTAGAAACGAAAACATCTGATGAAATAATTTCTCAAGCACAAGCAGCAGCAGAAGCACAAGCAGCAGCAGAAGCACAAGCAGCAGAAAAAGAAATTAATTACTTAAAGATAGCTTTATATATAGTCCTTTTATTAGCTGTTTTATCGGGTGCATTACTTTATTTTAAGAAACGAGACAAGTCACCATTGGAAAGTAAAGCTGTTCCACCTGAAAGAAAAGACGGACAACCGGTTCAAGAGGATACCCAGCCTGAAGCTAAGGAGGTACAGCCTATTAAACAGGAAGTTCAACCTGAAATTAAAGAAGAACAACCAATGGATGACACAAATAAAGAACCCACAAATTTCGATGAGACAAACGAGGATGAAAAAAAATAAAAAATTTCAAATACTCAAAAGTGTTATTTTAAATTTCTAGTTTGAAATCCATAGCAGGAGCACTATGGGTGATGCTACCAACTGAAATTCTATCAACACCTGTTCTAGCTACAGTATAAACATTTTTTAGTGTGATATTTCCAGATGCTTCAGTCTCATAATGTTTCTTAGCAAGCTTGACACCTAATTTAAGATTTTTGACATTCATATTATCAAAAAGAACTGTATTGAATTTTAATCCCAGAATTAATTTGAGCTGTTTTAAATTATCAACCTCTACAGTTATTTTCCTTCCTTTTTTGTCTTTAATTGCCTTTTGGACTAAGAATTTTAAATTTGAACTCGCGATATGATTATCTTTAATTAAATACTCATCACTTAGGTTAAATCTATGGTTAGTACCACCACCCAATTTGACTGCATACTTTTGTATTACTCTTAAGTTTGGAATTGTTTTACGAGTGCAGCAAATCTTACTTTTGCCTTTGGCAAATTTAACAAATTTATTAGTGTAACTAGCTATACCTGATATGTGAGAAAGAAAATTTAGCGCTACTCTTTCACAAATCAAAATATTTTTTGAATCACCCTTGATCTTAGCAATAATCTGGCCCTTCTTAATCTGAGAACCATCTTTTTTTTTTATGAGAAATTGGATTTTATTGTCAAAAATTTTAAATGTGCTTTTAGCAAATTCTATTCCACCAATTATTCCATTTTGATTAGCTACTAGTTTAAATATTTTGACATTACTTTTTTTTATAAGATTTGATGTGATGTCTCCACTGGGATATAAATCCTCGTTAAGTGCAAGTTTTACAGAATTATTTATGAAACTTTTACTTAAAATTATTTTAGTCACAGAGATTATCTGCCTATTTTAGCCATTCTTTCTACAGACTTTCTAGCTTTTTCGATTGTTTCCTCTGACATAACAATTTCATTAGTCTCATTTTTCAAACAATCTAAAATTTTAGGAAGAGTAATTCTTTTCATGTGAGGACATAGGTTACAGGGTCTTATAAATTTAACGTTTGGATTATCAACTTGGACATTGTCACTCATAGAACACTCAGTCACCATCATAACTTTTTCTGGCTGATTATCTTTTACATATTTTATCATTCCACTTGTTGACCCAGTAAAATCACTTGCGTTAATTACATCTGGGGGGCATTCAGGGTGAGCAATTACTTTTATTCCAGGATTATTTTTTCTTATTTCATTTATCTCTGTATCGTTAAACTTTTCATGTACCTCACATGTTCCTTTCCATGAGATAATTTCAACATCAGTTTGAGAAGCGACGTATTTAGCAAGGTAATCATCTGGCAAGAAAATTACTTTCTTGACGCCTAATGAATTCACAATTTTAACAGCATTAGCAGAAGTACAACAAACATCCGTTTCTGCCTTTACATCTGCTGAAGTATTGACATATGAAACGACTGGAACACCTGGATTTTGTTTTTTTAGTTTTCTTACATCCTCTCCTGTTATTGATGATGATAATGAACAACCTGCCCTCATATCTGGCAATAATACTTTTTTATTAGGACTCATAAGTTTTGCAGTCTCGGCCATAAAATGTACTCCGCACATAACAATTATATCGGCTTTAGTTTTTGCAGCCTCGACAGCTAAAGCAAGAGAGTCTGCAGAAAAATCTGATATCCCATGATATATTTCTGGAGTTTGATAATTGTGAGCAAGAATAACCGCGTTCTTCTTTTTTTTAAGTTTATTTATCTCATAAATATAAGGGGCGTGAGTTGACCATTCAATTTCAGGAATGGTCTTAGAAATTTTCTGATAGATTGGCTGAGTGGCTTTTTTTATTTCAAGAGTAAATTCCATTTTGTAAATGTATCAACTTGAAAGATAGTTGTCATTCAATTAATCTGACGCATAGGGCGGCCATGCTGAAATTGGTAGACAGGCACGGTTGAGGGCCGTGTGGACCTAGTCCATGAGAGTTCAAATCTCTCTGGCCGCACCACTTATAAAACTATGTTTTTTTTTCTTAAAAATACCAATAATAAACATCCTTTTTTTGAGAATGACGAATGTTTAGAACCAGGTTTGTATGAAATAAAATCACCTTTCTTAAAAGTTGTATTATCCTCATCAATTAATTCTCCTTCTAAAACATAAAATTCCTCATAGTTTTGATGTTTATGGTTCAAACTTCTAGCGCCTGGAGCCATCCTTAGAATATAACTTCCTGCTCCAGTATTTTTATCATAAGATATTTTATGCCAACTCATACCTGTAATTGGTTTTCCATAACTATTAAATGGAGTAAATCTTAATTTAGTTGGATTTATTATTTTCCTGTTTTTCACTAGTTTAACCAATTAGGTTTTAATATTTCTATGTTTGCTTCTCCACACTTAAATTCTTTATTAAATTCAAACTCCTTATCTTTAAATTTGATTAGAGCAAAATTAAATTTATTTACTATCAAAACTTTACCAATTTCTATATTATTAGATGTAATTGGATCATTATTATTTATTGAGCCTTTTTTTACTTGGAGTGGCAACAATCTTTTATTTAATTTATCTTTATTTTTAATACGTGAAGTATTTTCTTGGCCAACATAGCAGCCTTTCTTAAAGTCAATTGCATTAAGCTCCACAAAATTACACTCTATTCCAAATAATTTTTCTTGTAGTTGATCCATGTTACTTTGAGGTATTCCTAGCTCAAAGCTTAATTTGTAGTATTCATCGATTTTTGAAGATTTAAGTTTCATTTTTTTTAGGGACATATATAGTTTTTCAAGATTAGCAATTATTCTACCTCCCAATTTTTTATTTCTCGGATCAAGAAGAACATGGTCTTCGTTATATTTAATTGTATGTCCCAACTCATCTTTTGCTCCCTCTATTGATAAGAATTTTTCATGATTGAAAGCTGCTACCACAAATTCGTTGCTAAGATTTAAAATCTCTACCTTTGATTTAAGTTTATACATAATTAATTTTTTATATAGTTGATCAACTATTCTCTTTTCACAATCTAAGAAGTAGCCATCTTTGTGCCTGACCACTATAAAATCAAATAAAAACTTCCCCTGGGGGGAAAGCAAAGAGGCAAAACAACTTTTATTTTCATTTACTTTTTCAACGTCATTTGAGATTAGATTTTGTAAGAATTTTCCAGAGTCTGGCCCATTAACATATAAAATCCCTCTGTCTTCTAAAATATAAACTTTTTCCGAATTCATAATTGATTAACATATAAATATAATATATCTACTTTTAAAACAATGTTAGATCTAATCATTAAAGGCGGTGAATGTTATATAAACGGTAATCTTGAGAAAAAAGATATTGGAATTTCTGATAATAAAATTGTCGAGATTGGCGTCCTGAAAGATAAATCCAAAGAAACATTTGATGCAAAAGGATTGACTGTTCTACCCGGATGTATTGATACTCAAGTTCATTTTAGAGAGCCGGGATCTACTGATGCTGAAGATTTGAACTCGGGAAGTAAAGCAGCAGTGATGGGAGGAATAACTTCTGTTTTTGAGATGCCAAACACTAATCCACCTACAACAAATTTTGAAGAGTTCGATAAGAAAATTCAATTAGGAAAAGGAATGTTTTGCAATCATGCATTTTATTTTGGTGCAACTGCTGAAAATTATTCAACGCTAGAAAAACTAAAAGATTTAAAAGGGTGTTGTGGGATTAAACTTTTTGCAGGGTCTTCAACAGGAAATTTATTAGTTGATAAAGAGAAAGATATAGAAAAAGTTTTTGAACATGCTTCAAAAGTAGTTGCGGTACATTCCGAGGATGAGGAAATATTAAAAATTAGAAAAAAGTTAATAGAGGAGGGCAACGTATTAAGTCATCCTATTTGGAGGAATGAAGAAGTTGCAATGTCCTCTACACGAAGAATTGTTAAAATTGCAAAAAGATTAAATAAAAGAGCACATATACTCCACATAACCACAAAAGAGGAAGTTGACTTTCTTTCGCAAAATAAAGGGTTAATTACTTTTGAAATTACACCTCAACACTTAACTATTTATTCTCCAAATTGTTATGACAAACTTGGAACTTACGCACAAATGAACCCACCTATTAGGGATAAGTCACATCACGATCGTCTCTGGTATGCGGTGAGAAATAATTATAATGATACTATTGGTTCAGATCATGCCCCTCACTTAAAAATAAATAAAGATAAAAAATATCCTAATTCTCCCTCTGGAATGCCTGGGGTTCAAACTCTTCTTCCTGTTATGTTAGATCACGTAAACAAAAATAGATTGAAATTAGAACAGTTAATCAAATTTATATGTGAAAATCCTGTCAAAATATTTGGGATTAAAAATAAAGGATATCTAAAAGAAAATTATGATGCAGATATAACAATCGTAGATTTGAATAAATCCATTAAAATAAAAAATGATGACATCCAGAGCAAATGTGGATGGTCACCTTTCCACGGTGATAGTTTTAAGGGAACCCCTATTGCAACAATAATTAATGGAAAAATCAAAATGTTAAATGGTAAAATAATTGGAAAACCTGAGGGATTACCTCTTGATTTTAATTGAACAATTTTTTACTCAAATTTAAACATTCCTTTTTTAATTCATGCATTTCATTTTTAATCTTAATTTTTGACATTAATTTTCTATTATTTAAGAAGAATCCTTTATCTTTTGTAAATTCATATTTTATCACTTTTAAAGGTTTTTTATTATATTTATTAAGCCAATTAATTATCTGGTTTAAATATATTTTCTTACCTATTGAAACATTATAGATACCTCTCAGATCTTTTTTAATCATCACCTCCAAAATTTGACCAAATTTCTTTACAGACAAAAAGTCCTTAAATCTATTTCCATTATCATAGATAAAACCTTTTTTTGCTTTTTCATAAAATAAATCAATAAAGGTTTTATGAAGATTTTTTTGAAAATTTAGTTTAAAACCTATTATATTTGATATTCTTAATATCAATAAGTTTGATTTAAACCTACTTTTTAAAAAATTTTCAGTGATTAGTTTATTTTTCGAGTAATTTGATAAAGGATTTAATCTATCATTTTCTTTAATATTTTCTTTTGATCTATAAACTTTTCTTGAGCTAAAAAAAATAAATGTATTTTTTTTTTGATCCAAAAGGTTTGAGATTTGAAAATCATTATCAAATTTTTTATTATACTTATTTTTGATGTAGTTTTTGTTTATTGATGTATTAATTATATAATCATATTTAATTATCGTTTTTTTAATATTATTAATTTTCTTAAAAGATACGAATTTGATTTTAAATTTTTTACGTAAATGTTTATTTAAATAATTTCCTAAAAACCCTCTTTTTCCAATTAATAATATTCTTTTCATTATTACAAAAACTTACATATAAATTGAGTAATAACAAAGTCCAAATTTTTATCAAAATTTAATTCATTATCTTTAGAAAATTTTTGAAAAAATTGATGAGCTTGCATCCTTCTATTCCACCAATTTTTTGAAAACTTGTTAAATTTTGAGGATATGTTTGAAGCAGTTTTTCTGTAAAAAGTTAAATTTTCATTTAAAATATGAAAATCTCCTAAAATATATTTTGAAAACAAACAAATTCTTAAATCTAACCATACGTCGGTAAAATCTTTGTAAGAAATAACCTTTAATAATTCTTCAAAACAATCTTTTTTAATAGAGATACAGCTTGTTGGATGAATATATGGCCAATATGTTTTAAAAAATCTAAATTTTGTTTTTTCTGAATAAATATTGTTATTTTCAACTATCATTGGATAATCAAAAACAATTTTTGCTTTTTTATTAATTTTAAAGTAGTCGATTACTTTCTCGACTTTTTCGACATTAAAATAATCATCACTATCAAGTAAAAAAATAAAACGTCCTTTACTTATTTTAAATGCTTCTTTAAATGCATTTAATTGATTTAATGAACCAAATTTTGTTTGAACCTTATTTTCAATAATCTTTACATTAGGAAATTGTTTGATGACATCAATAGAGTTATCCGATGAGTTATCATCGAAGAAAATTATCTCTAAATTTTCGTAAGTTTGAGAATTTAAAGAGCTAATACAATGCTGAATATACGGTGAACTGTTAAAGTTAGCTATCAATACGGAAACTAAAGGTTTTTCTTGCATTAAAATTTATTTAAAAAATTTCTTAATTATAACAAAATTGTTATTTAAGTTATAATTAATTCTACTAATGCAAAAAAAACTCATTATATTTATACCCTCTATAGAAGGTGGAGGGGTAGAAAAGAACTTATTTATAATATCTAATTATTTAAAAGATAAGATTAACAACATTTCTGTTATTTCGATTTCAAATAAATATAAGAATAAATTTAATAATAAAATTAAGTTTATCTCTCCAAAAGCAGGTTTTTGGAATTCAATAGGAAGAAGAAAAAAATTTTTTGTAGGCTTATTTTTACTTTTTTTTGAAATTTTGAAAGATAGAAATACTTTAGTTTTTTCCTTTCAAGGAAACGTGTATTGTACGTTATTATGCAAGTTATTAGGTATAAAAGTAATTGTAAGGTCAAATTCAGCACCTGATGGCTGGTCTCAAAATAGATTTAAAAACTTAATTTTTAAATTTGTTTTAAGAAGTGCTGATAAAATTATTGTAAATAGTTTCGAATTTAAAAAAAAATTTAAGACAAAATTTAAAATTCATGCAGAATGTATCTATAATCCATTAAATAAAAGAGAAATAATCAAAAAATCAAAAATCAAAAGTAAAATTAAGTTTGATAGTAAAAAATTGAAATTAATAAATATAGGTCGATATACTGATCAAAAAGATCAACTAACCCTTCTGAAAGCAGTGAATAGAATTAAAGATAAGATAAGATTTAATTTATTATTAGTTGGTAGGGGCGTTGAAAAAAAAAATTTGGTTAAATATATTCATGAAAATAATCTTTCTAAACAAGTTAAATTATTAGACTTTCAAAATAATCCTTTTAATTTAATTAAATCTTCAGATGTTTTTATTTTATCCTCATTATACGAAGGCTTACCAAACGTTTTATTAGAGACCCAGGTTTTAAAAAAATTTATTATTTCTTCAAATTGCCCTACTGGACCTAGAGAAATTCTTTTAAACGGGAAGGCAGGATTTTTGTTTAATGTTGGTAATTATTTAGAATTATCAAATTTAATTTTGTATTATTCTAAAAATAAAAAATCGTTGTCTAAGAAAATATCAATAGGTTATAAAAATTTGAATAGATTTGATTATAATCAAAACCTCAAAAAATATTTAAATATTATTAATTCTTTAATCTAATAATTCTTAAACAGATTTTAATATATTATTTTTAATAAGATCATCTTTAATCTCATCTAAAATTGCTGGATCATCAATAGTAGGGGGCATTTTATACTCAACATTATCTGCTATTTTTCTTATTGTGCCTCTTAAAATTTTACCTGATCTTGTTTTTGGAAGTCTTTTAATTATTATTGCAACCTTGAATGCAGCAACTGGACCAATTTTGTCTCGAACCATCTGAATACATTCTTTAGAAATTGTCTCGTTATCTTTGTCTACTCCTGTTTTTAATACAATAAGTCCAATAGGCAACTGCCCTTTTAATTTATCTGCTATTCCAAGCACTGCACATTCAGCAACTGACTGATGTTCCGATAATACTTCTTCAATTGCACCAGTCGACAATCTGTGACCAGCTACATTGATGATATCGTCGGTCCTAGACATAATCCAAATGTAACCATCTTCATCAATATGACCTGCATCATAGGTTTGATAATAACCTTCATAGTTTGACATATAGTTTTCTTTATATCTTTTATCTGCATTCCAAAGAGTTGGGAACGTACCTGGGGGCAAGGGTAGTTTTACAACAATATCACCCATTTCATTTGATTTTGCTATAGTTTGATCTTGTTTAATTATTTTAACATCATAACCAGGTACTGCTTTACATGCAGAACCATATTTTGTTTTCATCATTTCTATACCAGTGCAATTTGAGCTTATCGCCCAGCTTGTTTCAGTCTGCCACCAATGATCAATTACAGGTACTTGT